>JBIIGH010000207.1:0-4386 GCA_044236565.1 Algoriphagus sp.
CGAAGATGCAGGTCTACAGCCAGAGCAAATTGATTACATCAATGTGCACGGCACCTCTACTCCACTGGGTGATGTGAGTGAAACCAAAGCCATCCAGCAAATTTTTGGGGAGCACGCATACAAAATGAACATCAGCAGTACCAAGTCCATGACAGGACACCTACTCGGAGCTGCAGGTGCCATTGAAGCAATTGCTTGTATCCTCGCGATGCAGCATAGCCTTGTACCTCCTACGATCAACCATTTTACGGATGACGAGGCATTTGACCCGAGGCTCAACCTGACCTTCAATGCCCCGCAGGAAAGAGAAATTAACTACGCGCTTAGTAATACCTTCGGATTTGGCGGGCACAACTGCTCAGTCATTTTCAAAAAATACAACTGATCCGCGTGAAGCTCTTTCAGCGATTAGGAATTCACTCCCTCTTTTTTAGTACAAAAGACAAACAGCTTGCTACCTCGATTCAATTGATTCTAGGTAGCAAGCCTTTTAATTTATCCCTGTATCGACTGGCACTTACCCCTGCCGGCTTGGGCGAAGAAACCGATAAAGGGTTCCGAAAGTCCAATGAACGACTGGAGTTCCTAGGTGATGCAATTCTTGGCGCTGTGATCGCGGAGTATTTATTCAAAAAATACCCCTACCGTGACGAAGGTTTTCTAACGGAAACCCGATCAAAATTGGTCAACCGGGAAACACTCAATGAAGTCGGAATTAAGATTGGCTTAAAAAAAACCTTGCAACAGGTAGTCGATAATCGGCAATTTGTTGGGAATAAATCCTTGTATGGAGATATTTTGGAAGCTTTTTTGGGAGCCATCTACCTGGATAGAGGCTATGCCTTCACTAAAAAATTAATCCTTCAGCGGATTCTCATCCACATGGATTTAGAAGGCATGGTCACCACCGTATCCAATCATAAAAGCAAGCTGATTGAATGGTCCCAGCGGGAAGGAAACCAAGTCGAATTTCAAGTTGTTCATGTCAGTAGCAACCAACGCTACAAAGAGTTTGTTGTGGCTATAGTAGTCAACGGAGAAGAAGTAGCTCAAGGCAAAGGAGAAACCAAGAAAAAGGCGGAACAAGAAGCCTCTAAAAATGCCTGTGATAAACTTCAGATTGCCCGTTGACCTGTTAAATTCACTGAGGAAAGCATGAATGCACTAAAAATTGCCGGCGCTACACTGAATCAAACTCCCCTCGATTGGAAGGGGAATTTTGAGCGCATTGTCCTCGCAATTCAACAAGCCCGTACCGCACAAGTGGAGCTACTTTGCTTTCCGGAGCTCACCCTCACTGCCTATGGTGCGGAGGACCTTTTTCTAAGCCCCTGGTTTGCTGAAAAAGCCAAACTGCAACTCGAGCAACTTCTACCCCATAGCCAGGACATTACCCTGGCTGTTGGCTTGCCCATCCGTTTGGAAAACAAGGTATACAACACCATGGCAATCCTTGAAAATGGTACCGTAAAGGGCATTGTAGCGAAGCAATTTATGGCCATCGATGGGGTTCACTATGAATTCCGATGGTTTACCCCCTGGCCTGCATTTCAACAAACGACGGTTGAAATCAATGGTGCACAAGTTCCATTTGGAGATTTAACCTTCAATTTAAAAGGAGTACACTACGGATTTGAGATTTGTGAAGACGCCTGGAGAGGAGATGCTCGGCCTGGATACCGGCTTTGTGAACGAAAAGTGGATTTGATTTTCAATCCAAGCGCCTCTCATTTTGCGATGAACAAGACCCAGGAGCGGAAAGCATTGGTTTCCAAGAGCTCTGCGATGTTCAACTGCTACTATTTTTATGTCAATCTCCTTGGTAACGAGGCGGGCAGAATGATTTTTGATGGGGAGATTTTACTCGCCAAAGATGGGGAAGTACTCGGTAGAAACCAGTTGCTTTCTTTTGAATCGGTGCAGCTATGCGCCTTCACACTTGAAAACAAACCACAACATACCGCCCCCATTCAATCCAAAGAATGGGAATTTGTACAGGCATCTAGCTTGGCACTCTTTGATTACCTCAGAAAAAGTAAAGCCAAAGGATTTGTTCTTTCCCTTTCAGGAGGGGCAGACTCTTCGACCAACGCTGTGGTAGTCGCTGAAATGGTGCGTAGAGGTATCCAAGAACTTGGAGTGGATGGATTTATCGCCAAACTTGGGCTACCGCTTACGGCAAGCACGAATGACCCCGAGAAAAGCTTGGTCAATCAGCTCCTAACCACTGCCTACCAAGGCACGAAAAACTCTTCAGAAGCCACCTTCAACTCTGCCAAAGCATTGGCTGAAAGCCTTGGCGCAACGTTTGTGAGTTGGTCCATCGAGGAAGAGGTCCAAGCCTACACGCAAACCATCGAAGGCGTGCTGGGAAGGGCGCTTACCTGGGAGCAGGACGATATCAGTTTGCAGAATATCCAAGCACGCACACGCTCACCCATCATTTGGCTCTTGGCCAACCTAAAAAACGCCTTGCTCCTATCCACCTCCAATCGAAGTGAGGGAGATGTGGGCTATGCGACCATGGATGGAGACACGAGTGGAAGTATTTCACCTATTGCAGGAGTAGACAAGGATTTTGTGATCCACTGGTTGCAGTGGGCAGAGAAAAATCTGGACCGTCCAGGACTTCGTGAAGTGAATTCGCTTACGCCTACGGCCGAACTTCGGCCACAGGAGCGAAGCCAAACGGATGAAAAAGACCTGATGCCCTACTCCCTTTTGGTTGAGATCGAACGCTTGGCAATCCGAGACCGGCAATCACCATTGGAGGTATTTGTAGCGCTTCGGAAAAAAAATGAGTTTGCAGAGTCAGAATTGAAGGAATATATTAAAAAATTCTTCCGACTTTGGTCTCGAAATCAATGGAAAAGGGAGCGCCTTGCCCCCTCCTTCCACTTGGATGATTTCAATGTCGACCCCAAAACCTGGTGCCGATTCCCCATCCTCTCTGGAGGATTTGAAGAAGAGTTAAACCAATTAGATCAGAACTAAGCATGCTTTCATTCCTTTTAAGCTTCATTGTTTGGGATCCTAGCCCCACGGTTTTTGAGGGCTTTGATCGCTTGAGATGGTATAGTTTACTTTTTGCTTTGGGATTCATCATCTCCCAGCAAATCATGGTTTACTTTTTTAAGAAAGAAGGAAAAGACCCCGCCTTGGTGGATAAGCTTACCATCTACATGGTTTTGGCTACCATTATTGGAGCAAGGCTTGGGCATGTGTTTTTTTATGAAGCAGAAAAATACCTGAGCAATCCCATTGATATTTTTAAAATTTGGGAAGGTGGTCTTGCATCACATGGTGCAGCGATTTCTATCCCAATTGCGCTGTGGATCTATTCCAAGCGAAATCAGGGGCAGCGCTACCTCTGGGTTGTAGATCGGATCTTAATCGTAACCGCGATGACTGGTGCATTGATCCGCATGGGTAATTTGATGAACTCTGAAATTGGCGGGAAAGACACAAACTCAGACACGGGAATCGTCTTTGCTCGAGATACTGAAGAAATTTTGAGTTCGCTCCGAGTACCTATTGAATCCATAGAAGCCTACAAACCTACAGATCGAGATGCCGAAATAAAGGGTACAGGAATCGTTCCGGTAAATTTCGATGTGGTAATTACCAAAGGGAGTTATACGAAAGAGAGTTTGGAATCCATTCTTTCTCAAGACATCAAGTATGCACTTACGCAGTTCAATTCTTCCAAAGAGTTTTTGGCGGAGCCACTGAACACCCCGCTCCAGCTAGAAGTCAAAGAACAGGCAACCAACTACCTCGTTACCGTTAAAACCCTTGGACGAGTAAAATACCCTACTCAGATCTTCGAAGCAGCAGGTTATTTCTTAACTTTTCTGCTGCTGCTCAGCCTTTGGATGAAGTACAAATCCAGACTTCCGGACGGGCTGCTTTTCGGCTTATTTTGTATTCTGGTATTCGGATCACGCTTTGTTTGGGAATTTTTTAAAGAAGTTCAGGTGGACTTTGAGCAATCCATGCAGTTGAATATGGGACAGCTCCTCAGTATTCCACTCGTTACTTTGGGAATTATCCTAGTGATTCGAGCCTTAAAAAAGGGAAGTCCAAAAATCGACTAAGGCACAGGATCATGGCCATGTCCGCCCCAAGGGTGGCATCTACCGATCCGTTTGAGTCCCAATACCCCTCCTTTGAGTACTCCATGCTTGAGGATGGCTTCTTTCATGTACTGACTGCAGGTAGGGCTGTATCTGCAGCTTGCTGGGAAAATTGGTGAAATCACATATTGGTAGACCAGTACAGGAAATATGGCTATCTTTCGGAGGTAGGTCTTGAACATAGTGCTTACCATTTTGGTCTAACATGCAACGATTGGAGCAAATTTACCGGTATAAATATTCTTTTAGC
>JBIIGH010000208.1:0-4377 GCA_044236565.1 Algoriphagus sp.
GCTTTGGCCGAACAGGTCATGGAACTTTTGCCCCTCTACGCTGGAAAAGAAGGGGTAGTCGCCATCGGAGAAATTGGTTATGACGACCAAACGGAAGCAGAGGATCGATTTTACCGCCTGCAGCTCGAGCTGGCCAAAGAGGTGGAGCTACCTGTGCTGATCCATACCCCCCACCGAGACAAGAAGAAGGGGACTACCCGTTCCATGGATGTGGCAGTGGAACATGGCATGGATCCGTATTGGGTGGTAGTGGATCACAACAACGAGGAAACAGTCAAAGAGGTGCTCGATCGAGGCTTTTGGGCAGCATTTACCATTTATCCACATACCAAAATGGGCTCCGAGCGCATGGTGGAAATCGTCAAGCAGTACGGTCCGGAACGCATCATTGTGAACTCTGCGGCCGATTGGGGCATCTCTGATCCCATTGCTGTACCTAAAACTGCCGCGTTGATGCGCAAAATGGGCGTACCTGAGGAGCATGTCCGCCTGACTACCTACCAAAATGCACTCACTGTATTTGGCTTGAGTGGGCAGATGCATGAGGACGATTGGCTCAAAGCAGCGCCGATTGACCAAACCAAAAAACTGGGGGGCAACTCTGTACTCCGTGGTGGGCAAGTGCCCCGCGTCGAGGGTCCTGATGACCGCGTCGAAAACTAGCTCATGGCCAATTCCAAGATTTTCGCTTACCTCCAACTCACACGGCCGGCCAATGTGGTCACGGCTGTGGCAGATATTTGGGCGGGATTTGCGATTGCAGGTGCTTGGGATGCCATGGCGACCAACTGGATCTATGGCGAACAGGACTACTGGTGGAACCTACTTTGGCTATCGCTGAGCACCATTGGATTGTATGGTGGAGGTGTGGCTTTCAACGACATTGCCGATGCTGAATTGGATGCCGTGGAGCGTCCGGAGCGCCCCATCCCGAGTGGACGAGTTTCCAAAAAAGGAGCAATTGGGATGGCTTCGCTCTTGCTACTTGCTGGAATTGCCTGTGCTTTTCAAGTGAATCTTGAGGCAGGAGTTCTAGCCATTGCTGTCGCTTGCTGCGCCTTGCTGTATGATTACTGGGGTAAGCATCAGTCCTTTTTTGGACCCATCAATATGGGGCTTTGCCGCAGTGGAAATCTCCTTTTGGGGATCTCGGTAGTTCCTGCATTGCTGAATACTACCTGGTACTTGGGTTTGCTTCCCCTAGTCTATGTCGCGGCGATTACGATCATTAGTAGAGGAGAGGTGCATGGAAAAAACAGGAATGCGCTATTTCTAGGGGCAGGGATGTACACGACCATCTTTGTGGCGATCTTTATTTTGGCTTTTGAGAAAAGTCCGGGCTACCTTCAGATTTTGCCATTTTTAGCCTTTTTGGGCTACCGACTCTTTCCACCGCTTTTAAAAGCCATTCGTACCCAAGAACCGCAATACATTGGCAAGTCTGTCAAAGCAGCCGTGCTTTCGCTGATTGTGGTCAACGCGGCTTTGGCCACCGCATTTTCGGGTTGGCCCATTGGGCTCTTGATTTTGGTGCTTTTACCCATTTCTCTAGGCCTTGCCAAAAAATTTGCAGTGACCTAAACACTGAATAATTCAATTTCTTTCACAACTTGCTTCTCAAGACGAGTTATCCCCTCCCAAAATGTCCACGATTCTCCAACAATCTTTCTCGGTACCCTTTCGCTACCCGGTTGCGTTCACGGAGAATTTGTTTGCAGCCTCCCAAACCTTGTTTGCCGATACCTTCCCAGAAGGGCAGCTGGCACGGGTATTTTTTGTGTTGGACTCTGGAGTAGTGGCCCATCATTCGGAGTTAATTTCCCAGATCAAAAACTATGTGGCGGCCTATCCTTCACGACTAGCCCTAGTGGCTGAGCCGCTAGTGGTAGCTGGGGGTGAAGCTTGCAAAAATGAGCCTGATGCCTACCAGCGTGTGGTGGAGGCTACCAATAGCTTTGGCATCGATCGGCATTCCTACATCGCTGTGATAGGCGGTGGAGCAGTGCTCGACATGGTGGGATTTGCAGCAGCGATCTCCCACCGGGGGATCCGTCTGATCCGCATCCCGACCACGGTCTTGTCCCAAAACGATTCCGCTGTCGGGGTAAAGAATAGCATCAATGCCTTCGGGAAGAAAAATTATTTGGGCACTTTTACGCCTCCTTTTGCAGTACTGAATGACTTTACCTTTTTGGAAAGTCTGGAAGATCGGGATTGGGCTTCGGGGATTTCAGAGGCCATCAAGGTGGCTTTGATCAAGGACTTGGAGTTTTTTGAGTGGCTAGAAAAAGCAGCACCCGCACTTGCGAGTCGGGAGATGGAGCCCATGAAGGAGCACATCATCCGTAGCGCGCAGCACCACATGAACCATATCGCAGGTAAGGATCCCTTTGAGTTTGGCTCGAGTAGACCCTTGGATTTTGGACATTGGGCGGCACACAAATTGGAGAAATTGAGTGACTTTCGAATTCGCCATGGGGAGGCAGTTGCCATAGGCATTGCCTTGGATTCGGCTTATTCCTTTTTGCAAGGGCGAATCTCTGAAGCCGATTTACTCCGTGTTTTTAGGGTGTTTCATGCCTTGGGGCTGTCCTTGTACGCGCCCGAACTTCAAGAGGAGGCCTTGCTTCAAGGACTCAAAGAATTTCAAGAGCACCTGGGAGGAAGGCTCACGATCATGTTGCTAGAAAAGTTAGGAAAAGGCGTGGAGGTGCATGAAATGGACCAGCAATTGATTGTGAAAGCCTTACATCTTCTTCAGCGCTGGGAAAAGCAAGGCACCATCCAAGGTTAAGTTACTCGTTGCCTATGAACATCAAGGACCTCCATTTAAGCTATTGCAGCAACATCCATGCAGGGGAAACTTGGGATGCTACCTTTCAAAACCTGAAAATATACATTCCTGAAGTAAAGAAACGCTTGACCCACAAGGGTGCTTTTGGCATTGGCCTTCGCCTTTCTCATGAAGCAGCCTTGGTATTGGAGCGTCCGGATCGCCTGCAAGAGTTTCGGGATTGGCTGAAAAAAAGTAACACCTACGTCTTTACCCTAAATTGCTTCCCTTACGGAGGATTTCACCGGACCAAGGTGAAGGAACAAGTGCATGCTCCAGATTGGACCACGGAAGCCCGACTCGAGTACACGATTCGAGGTTTTCGAATTTTAGCTGAGCTGCTACCCGAGGGGGTAGAAGGCGGAATTTCCACTTCCCCGCTGACGTACAGGCATTGGTTTGTGACTGATTTGGAAAAGAAGGAGGCCTATGAAAAAGCCACTACTCACTTGATTGCAGTTGTGGAAGAGTTGGTCAAGCTGCAGCAGGAAACGGGAAAATTCCTTCACTTAGACATTGAGCCAGAACCGGATGGCTTGCTGGAGAATTCTGAGGAATTGATCCGGTATTTTAAGGAATGGCTTCTGCCAGTTGGGAAGGTTAGCCTTGCCAAGCAACTTGGGATTACCGAAAAAGCCGCTGAAAAATTGATCAAAGACCACCTCCAGGTGTGTTACGACGTCTGTCATTTTGCGATTGGCTACGAAAAGCCAAAAGAGGCATTCAAAAAATTGAAGCAGGCGGGGATTGGAATTGGCAAAATCCAGCTTTCTGCTGCCCTCAAATTGCTACTTCCTGAATCGCCCTACGAGCGGTTTAGCATCGGAAAAAGGCTTGCAGAATTTGCCGATACCACCTACCTCCACCAAGTGGTGGGGAGCACAAAATCTGGGGGCTTGAATTCCTATCCCGACTTACCCCAAGCCCTTACACAACTAGGAGAAACCCAGGATTTGGAGTGGCGCGTACATTTCCATGTTCCTATTTTTCTTGAAAATTACGGCACCTTTCAGTCCACACAGGAGGACATTGTGGAGGTGTTGAAATTAGTCCATGCAGATCCAAGCATCACCAAACACTTGGAAGTGGAAACGTACACTTGGGAGGTTCTTCCAGAAGACACGCACCTCACCTTGGGAGAGGCCATCTCTCGAGAGTTGGCCTGGGTTCGGGACCAACTTCAGTAATTGATTCCCGCATTCTATTTTTCATGCCATGAAAAAAACCGTTGTCCTCGATATCGTAGCCCTCTCTCCAAGAGTGATTGGGGAGCATACTCCATTTTTGAAACAATGGATTGCATCGAAGCACCAAGCGGTGGTAGAGCCCGTACTTCCTGCGGTGACTTGTTCCGCACAATCCACCTATCTCACAGGGAAGTGGCCTTCCGAAAATGGCATTGTAGGCAATGGCTGGTACTTCGAAGAGGAGTGTGAAATCAAGTTCTGGCGGCAGTCCAACAAGCTCGTTCAGGGGGAGAAGGTCTGGGATTTGCTGCGCAAAGAGGATCCTACATTTACCGTGGCCAACCTTTTTTGGTGGTA
>JBIIGH010000209.1:0-4367 GCA_044236565.1 Algoriphagus sp.
CTACAAGATCAGCACGTATAATGATGCATGGACAAGCAAGGACGCTGCTAGATTGGCAGTTCGTCACGAGCGTCTATTGGAGTTGGGTATGGAAGGTCACCGCTTCTACGATCTTCAGCGTTGGGGTACTGCCCAGGCTGAATTGGATTTCTACTTTGCTTACGATGGCGTACTTCTTGCTTCTGCCCTAGGTGGATCTAAGTATTCTGATAAGTTCAAATGGGTTCCAATTCCTCAAGATCAAATTGACTTGGTAGGTAAGGATATCCTGGTGCAAAATCCAGGTTTCTAATCCCTTAATACATTACGAGTATAAAGAGAAGGTCGAAAGACCTTCTCTTTTTTTTTGATCAAGATGTCTCACTTCATTTATTTACCAAGGGAAAGTATTATTTTTCTACTTGCTTTTGACCCCTTACTTTGATGAGAATTCACCCCTTATTTATTGTTATTGCAGTAGGTTTGCTGCTTATTTCCTGTCAATCTGAGGACACCCTTTTTGTACTCAAGACTCCAGAGCAGACCGGAATTGACTTCACTAATCAAATTGATGAAACCGATAGTTTCAATATCCTCACCGATGAATACATCTTCAATGGTGGAGGAGTGGCTACAGCTGATTTCGATCAAAATGGTCTTCCTGATCTTTTTTTTACGGGAAACCAAGTATCCAATCGCCTTTACCTCAACCAAGGGGAGTTCAAATTCGCCGATGTTTCCGAACAGACCGGGATCCTGGCAGCAGATAAGTGGTGTACGGGATCAGTTGTTGTTGACATCAACAACGACGGCTGGCCAGATATCTATGTGGCTACTGCCATGAAAAAAGGCCCTGGAGAGCGGAATAACTTGCTTTTCGTAAACCAAGGGAAAGATGCAGAAGGCAACATCAGCTTTAAGGAAATGGCAAGCCAGTACGGCATTGCTGACTCAGGCAATTCCATGGGTGCAGCATTCCTAGATTATGACTTGGATGGAGACTTGGATCTCTATGTGCTTAACAACGAGCAACTAGCAGCGAAGCCTACCAACTTTAGAGCAAAAGTGACCGATGGCTCGGCCATCAACAACGATTCCTTTTACCGAAATAATGGGGATGGAACCTTCAGCAACGTCACTCTAGAAGCAGGTATTACCTATGAGGGCTTCGGATTGGGTCTTGCGATTGGTGATGTCAACAACGACGGTTGGCCGGACATCCACGTGAGCAACGACTACATTACCAACGATATCTTATACATCAACAATCAGAACGGAACTTTCACGAACCAAACCAAGGATTTGTTGCGTCACCAAAGCCAATTTTCCATGGGATCCGATATGTCCGATGTGAATAACGATGGGCTTCCCGATTTGATCACGATTGACATGCTCGGTGAGGATAGCTACCGCAAGAAAACTACGATTGGCAAGAATGTATACCAAACCTATCTCAACAATGAGGAGTTTGGCTACGAGTACCAATATGTGCGCAACATGCTTCATATCAACAATGGGCCTGGTGTTCCATTTAGTGAGGTGGGCATGTTTGCCGGAGTCTATCAAACCGATTGGAGCTGGGCTCCTTTGTTTGCAGATATAGACAACGATGGCAATCGGGATCTATTGGTTACCAACGGCTTTCCTCGTGACATTACCGACAAGGACTTTGCCAACTACCGTGCGGATGTAGGAAGTATTGCCTCTACCCGGCAGCTCTTGGATTCTATTCCGATCGTAAAGATTCCAAACTATGCCTACAAGCACAAAGGCAACCTTGCTTTTGAAGATGTGGGCCAAGCTTGGGGATTGAGTCAACCTTCCTTCTCAAATGGAGCGGTGATCTTGGATTTGGACCTGGATGGAGATTTGGATTACGTGGTCAACAACATCAATGATCCGGCCTTTGTCTTTGAAAACACGCTGAATCAGCAGGAGAAAAAGCCAAATTACCTTCGAATCAAATTGCAAGGGCCAAAAAATAACGCTGATGGTCTAGGCGCTAAGGTTTGGGTGAAGTTTGGGAATGGAAAATTGGGTTACCAGGAAATGCAGGTGGTTCGGGGCTACATGTCTTCCACCGAACCTGTGCTTCATTTTGGATTGGATTCTGCCGCGGTAGTAGATGAGGTCCTGGTGAAGTGGGCGGATGGAAAGGTCAGCTCCCAAAAGCAAGTTGCTGCCAATCAATTGCTAAAAATTGCCTATTCCCAAGCAAGTCCTGGAACTGCAGCAGTTGCTTTGGCTGATTTGGGAAAAAGAAACCAAGTTTTCAGGGAGGTTTCTGATTCCTTAGGTATCAGTTATGTACATCAGGAGGTAGATAAAATCGATTACAATATCCAGCGGACAATTCCTCATAAACTCTCCCAGTATGGGCCTACACTTGCGGTGGGTGATTTGAATGGAGATGGGAGAGAGGATTTGGTGGTTGGTTCTTCTTCAGGATTTGCCCCAGTTTGGTACAGTCAAAACGGAAATGGATCCTTTACCCAAAAAACCCTTCTTCCTGCTGGAGAAAGCATCACCCAAGAGGTGACGGGCGTGCTTCTTGTTGATCTGGATAATGATGCAGACTTGGACTTGTACCTGCTTTCAGGCAGTGCTGAATTTGTGCCTGGAGCTCCAGAATACCAGGATCGGGTATATTTCAACGATGGAAAAGGCAACTTTAAGTTGGATCCGATTTCTTCGATTGCTGTAGGTAATGGGTCGGTGGTCCGTGGGGCAGACTTCGATGGAGATGGGTTTGTGGATGTATTTGTAGGAGGACGTGCGCCCATTGGGCAATATCCGCTCCCTGAGAAGTCTTTTCTTTTGAAAAACGAAAAGGGAAAGTTGACCGATGTGACTAAAACCTGGATTCCTGAATTGAATAACCTAGGCATGCTTACCGATGCACTTTGGTCTGATGTCAACCGGGATGGAAAGGTAGATTTGGTTGTGGTGGGAGAACTGATGCCGATTACACTTTTCTTAAACACTGGCAAGCGCTTTGAACTTGCCAAGAGCACCGGATTGGAAGGTTTTAGTGGTTGGTGGAATAGCATCATCTCTGCCGACTTGGATCAGGATGGAGACTCGGATTGGGTGGTGGGAAATATTGGCGCCAACAATCCTTTTCATCCCGCTGCTGCCCGTCCCTACAAGGTCTATGCAAAAGATTTTGATGCCAATGGCTCGGTGGATCCGGTTGCTTTTGCATTCTACAAAGATAAAATCGGTGGAGGTTACCAAGCCTTTCCTACCCATTTCTGGGATGATTTGACGGGACAAAGCCCCTTGTTTAGACGCAAGTTTGATCGCTACAAGCACTTTGCTTTGAGTACCGAACAAAACTTCTTTACTGAAGAGGAAAAGAAGGATGCTCAAGTGTTTACGGGAAATTACGATCGTTCTGCTTGGGTAGAGAATTTGGGGAACGGAAAATTTACCCTTCATGAATTGCCTTGGCAAGCGCAGTTGGCACCGATGAATGGAATGTTGGCAGAAGATGTGAATCAAGATGGATTCCTTGATCTGATTCAGGTAGGAAATGATTACGGCAATGAAGTATTTATCGGAAGGCTGGATGCATCCGTAGGCTGGGTATTTTTTGGCGATGGCAAAGGAGGTTTTACCTCCATTCCTGCAAGAGAAAGTGGCTTTGTAGTTCCTGGGGATGCCAAGGCCTTGGTCAAACTTGTACGAAGTGGTGGAGAAGCCTTGTATTTTGCATCGCAAAATAGGTCCAAACTATTGGCTTTTTCGGCGAAGCTGCAGGACACCAAGGTAGTGCAAATTCCAGTCGATGCCATGGCAGTGGAGTTGGTGCTCGCCAACGGCAAAAAGCAACGGATCGATACGAGTTATGGAGCAGGCTTTGGTTCCCAATCCAGTCGTACCCTTCACCTGCCTTTAGGACTAAAATCAGCCACGAAAATCAACTATAAAGGAGAGGCAAGTGCGCTTCCTTTACCCAAGTAATTAACGGTACAATTCTCCGGGTTTTGCTTGGCAGATATCTTCCATTAGTTCGGCAACTTTATCGGTAACCGCCTCGAAATAACGCCTCCCTTTTTCTGGGGAGGCTTTTTTTGGATTGCCAATTCCTGTGTCCTCCGACACTTCAGACCACTTACGTTCTGCCCAGGCCCATTTTTCACGGATCCCGCGAATGACTGATTTTTTCTCAGTTCCCAATCCCGCCTCATCGAGGGGAGAGACTAATGTGGGGTGGAGGTACTGAATTAGGGAAGTTTCCATTTCGTCCGCATGGTCGCCGCCTTCCTCAAAGTACTGGCTTTTATCGAGTGCCTGAAACCAGTTGCAGGTAAATAGCAGCATGTCCGGAAACTTCAGTCCCAATTCCCGGAGCATGGGTTGGAAGTTGTTTCCTCCATGACTGT
>JBIIGH010000025.1:0-15941 GCA_044236565.1 Algoriphagus sp.
TTCCATAGATGCGGTAGATTAAGTGGTGCTTTCTTTAAATTCTTCAAAAATAAATATCTTTAACCTCAATTGATGCGATTCCATGAATAAAATCCAGATTTCCCTACTGATTGTCAGTTTATGGGTCATTTCTTGTTCCTCAGGACCAAAGGAAACTAAAGAATCGCCAGCCGCGGAGGAGGGTACGACCGCATTACCCGAAGTTACCCCGCTCCCAGTCACTTTTGCTCCGGTAGACTCTCTTTCTTTTTTTCCAGATGCAATTCTTGAGCTTAATACTCCTTTGAGCAACCAGGTTTTTAAGCCGGGAAAAGTCCCGTTTGAGTTCAACATCAAGAATTTTTCCCTAAAATCGAAGGGAATCGCAGCGCCAAGACTGGTGATGATCTTGAATGGAGGCGATCCAGAAGGGTTTTCAGCGCCAATATTTCAGCGGGAACTTGCCCGAGGCACCTATAGAACTGTTGCTTTTTTGGTAGATCCAAAGGGGCTATCCTTAAAAAATTTCGGAAATTACCTCGATCGAGACTTTTTGGTGGGCGATTCTCGACCCTTTCCGTATTCTGCCGAACCCTACTTGGCCATCAACCTGCCAAGAAATGAGCAAATCATTCCTCTCGGCGAAGATTTGATTTTGGATTTTCTGGTGTTAGGGGGCGATTTAAAGTTGGATGGCTTGAAAGTCAAAATTTGGGTCAATGCCTATCAAACAGAGACGAATCAACTGGTTCCCTTACGCGTTTCGAACCTTCCGGTGGGCGATTACCAAGTAAAAATCCAGCTCCTGCGCACTTCGAACAAAGAATTGGAAGGTCCTTTCTCTAGCAGTACGAAGACCATCTATGTCCGATAAGTCCTTATCTTTGGGCGATTAAATCTCTAGTAGACCATGCTTTTAGTACAACATATCCGTGATCATTACGACCAAGTGCTCCTTGGCCTCAAAAAAAGAAACCAAGTGCATGCTGATGCTGCTTTGCAACAGGTGCTTGCCTTGGATGAATTGAGAAAGTCTTCCCAAACCCAGCGAGATCAGCTTCAGGCTGAAGCCAATACGATTTCGAAGGAAATTGGAATCTTGATGAAGGAGGGTAAAACTGTGGAAGCAACAGCCGTTCGTGATCGATCGGCGGTGTTGAAGGCACAAATCAAAGAACTCGAGGAGCAGCATGAGCAGGCAGAAGAAGAGCTGAAGGCCTTGCTATACACCCTTCCGAATGTACCTCACGAAGCAGTCCCTGCAGGAAAATCTGCAGAAGACAATGAGATAGTCCTCACACATGGCGAGATTCCAACCCTTCCTGAAGGCAAATTGCCACACTGGGAATTGATTAAGAAATACGACATAATTGATTTTGACTTGGGAGTGAAGATAGCTGGGGCAGGATTTCCGGTGTACAAAGGAAAAGGTGCAAGGCTGCAACGGGGATTGATTAACTTTTTCTTGGATCAGGCCTTAGCAGCAGGGTACATGGAGGTGCAGCCTCCCATCTTGGTGAATGAGGATTCGGGCTATGGCACAGGGCAACTGCCAGACAAGGAAGGGCAGATGTACTATGCGACTGAGGACAAGCTTTACTTGATCCCGACAGCAGAGGTGCCGATTACCAATCTTTACCGCGATGTGCTCGTGAATGTCTCAGATCTCCCGATCAAGAATGTGGGCTACACTCCTTGTTTTAGAAGGGAAGCCGGTTCCTGGGGAGCACATGTTCGTGGTTTAAATCGATTACATCAGTTTGACAAGGTCGAAGTTGTCCAAATCACGCATCCAGACCATTCCTATGAGGCCCTAGAACAGATGAGTAGCTACGTCCAAGGCTTGTTGCAGCAATTGGAATTGCCTTACCGTGTACTTCGTCTTTGTGGAGGCGATATGGGCTTTACCTCAGCCATGACCTATGACATGGAGGTATATTCAGCTGCACAAGAACGCTGGTTGGAAGTAAGTTCGGTGTCCAATTTTGAAACCTATCAGGCAAACCGTCTGAAGCTACGATTCAAGGGAGAGGACAAAAAATCCCAATTGGCACATACCCTAAATGGGAGTGCATTAGCCTTGCCTCGAATAGTAGCATCGATCCTCGAAAACAATCAGGGCCCTGATGGGATCCGAATGCCGAAAGTATTGCATCCGTATTTAGGCTTTGATCGTATTTAATCCCTTCTTTTTTAGCTTGAAAAAAGCTGCCCTTCTTGGTAGTTTTTTCCTGCTCCCTATGTTGAGCTTCGCTCAAAGCGATGCGGATGAGGGGATTACCAAGACGGTGCAGCTGTATTTTGACGGCATGGTAGCACGGGATCCAGCCAAGTTGGAGGCAGCATTTCTTCCGCAGGCGAGATTGATTGGCTATCGAGGAGACGTGTTGGTGGTGACGCCCCTTGCCGAATGGATCCAGTCTACTGCATTTGGAGCTCCCCGAGATCCTGCGCAGTACCGAAACGAACTCAAGTCTATTCGCCGTGTGGGAAAGATGGCTTTGGTGGAGGCGGAGTTGTACTGGCCTACGCGGTACTATTACGATTACTTAACCTTACTTGAAGTAGCTGGAGTTTGGAAAATCGTGCACAAATCCTGGCATGAAAAGCCTTTGGATAAGTAGGGCACGGTTTTTTCAGTTAAAAGGCTAGTCGAAAGCTGGGAAGCAGGACTGAAGAGGGAATCAATCCCTAACTTAACTTTTTCTAGTGGCGTTGCTCAGTTGTGCATGTACCTCCAATACCTGGGGAATCAGGAGTTTGTTGTCCGTATTTTTAATGCAAAAATCTGCCAGCTCGTTTTTTTCTTCGTCAGGAAGTTGCTGGTTGATGATTTGGTTGACCTGCTCTTCGGAGCGATGGGGGTCTCGAAGGAGGACCCGAGCCATGCGGATGCGTAGCGGGGAGCTGACATTGATGACGTAGTCGAGCTCTTTTGCTGCGCCAGTTTCAAAGAGAAGCGCTGCTTCTTTGATGAGGTAGGGAGCAGTTTGTGCTGCGATCCACTGTTCAAAATCTTTCCTAACCGCAGGATGTACCAGCGCATTTAGCGCGGCTATTTTTTCAGGATTGGGAAAAACCGATTCTGCAAGGAAGGCGCGATTGAGTTCACCAGTGGAGGAATAGGCTGCTGCACCAAACGCGGTTGAAATTTGATTCCGAAGTTCGGGATCCTGGGCCATCAGCCACTTGGCACGATCATCGGCGGTGTATACTGGAATTCCCAAAAGGGAGAATAGTTTGCAGACGGTGGATTTCCCGGAGCCGATACCGCCTGTGATGCCGACTAGCACGGGGCGTTGCTTACTCATACTTCAGTTTAATCTGCGGAGGGCTGATCCGTACTTCTTTTAAAAATCTTGGATTGGGACTTACTTCAATTTGTAGCGTACTATCTGTTCGATTCCGCTTTCGGTAATCTAATACGGCTTCAAATTGGAGATCCTTCAGCTGGGGCAAGTCGCTTTCCTCAATCAAATAGCTAAGGACTGGTATCAGCTCTTCATTGGAGATTTTGACATTGCTCGGGAAATTGATTTTTTTGATTTTCAGTCTTTTATTTCCCTCCAGGTAGGAAAGTACTGAAAAGCTGACTTGAATTTCCTTTTGCTTCAGTTGAATTAGCGGTGCCAAGGGTTCATCTACCGTTAGCGGGACCTTGCCTGAAAAATTGGAATTGATTTTTGAAGCATTTAATGCCACAGGATAGTTTCCTTCAAACGCCTCCAAAACCGAAGATGGCCCAGTGATTTCTAATTGGTCAGGAATGAAGTTGACCTTCCCTTCTAGGGCTATGTTTTTGTCGAAGGAGTAACTTAAGGAGTCCAATACGGGGCGAAGCGTTTTGGTGACGATTCGATCAATCTGGTAGTGGATGGTATCTCCAAGGACGTTTTCAAGTTGAGTGGGGGTAATAAATTCGCCCAAACTTCTTTTTAGATCTGCACTGAGCAGGTATTTTTTCTCTGCTGGGGATTGGAGTAGGATAGGGTAGGCAGTTCCGCTGATATTAAAATATTTACGGAGTAGGTCCCAGCCGTTTCCAGAGATTTGAATTTGAATGCTTTGCGGTAGTGGTTTTACCGGGATGTAATTCTTTTGATCGTATTCCCACTGTACAGGATAGTCTACGATGGTGCTGTAATTATCCTTGTTGAGGGCATTTAAAACCCAAAAAGTGGTAGCCGCTGCAACGCAGAGGACTACCACTTTTATATTGGAGAGTTTTCTTTTGGATATTCTCCAAGGGGATTTTTTAGAATCAGGCAAGGTGTTATTTGGTTGGACTTGGTTTTTTCGAGAAGTCAAGAGAGATGGCTGACTTTTCGACTTTTACCTTCAGCCCTTTGTCAAGTTCCAGCAGGACGGTGTCACCTTCCACGCTGTATACTTTTCCATGGATACCACCAATGGTCACCACATCATCTCCTTTTTTTATTTCTTCGATAAACTTCTTGGTTTCCTTTTGTTTTTTCTGCTGTGGACGAATCATGAAGAAGTACATGATCAAAATGATCGATCCAAATAGAAATACTTGGCCAAGAATACCGCTACTTCCTACAGAAGCTTGAGCTAAGATGAATGAATACATCGCTTATTTTCTCAAAGGTCCAGTTGCAGCAGCACCACCAGCAGACTTAGGAGTTACACTTCCTCTCATGCTTAGACGAGTCACTGTTGGATTGGTGTTTGCTTGGATCGTTACGGTTGGAGACTGAGCTCCTGACTTTGCAGCAGAGTTGAATACTACTTTCACGAATCCAGTTTCACCTGGCTGAACTGGTGCTTTGGTCCAATCAGGGCTAGTACATCCGCAAGAAGCGGTGATGTTGGAAATCACCAAAGGAGCTTGGCCATTGTTGGTGAAGTTGAAAATCTTTTCAACCACTTTTCCTTCGCTGATGGTTCCAAAATCGTGTTCCATCTCGGTAAACTGGAAGGATCCTAGGGTACTTGCATCTGCAGGAGTGGTTGTTTGAGCCATATCCGCAGGAACAGGGATGTTAGACCCTTCCATTGCGGCAATTTTATCTTCTAAGGCTTTGATTTTTTCTGCTTGATCATCTTTGCCCTGGGAGCAAGAAGATAGCAATACGACGGCTAGTGCGATGGCGCTGAGTAGTCTTGTTTTCATGTTAGTTTTTATCTTGATTTATTTGGTCAATTAGTTTATTTACATCGTTTAAAAGGTCTTCCGCCTTATTTTTTGCTTCAGAGATCACTCGTTTACCTTCAGTTTTCGCTTCATTCAAATGAATTTCTTTACCATCCACCAATTCATTGATGAGGTCTTCCAATTCTTTTTTGTACTTGGATAGCTTAAAGGAAAGTTTGTCTCGGGTATTCGCTCCAGTATCGGGAGCAAATAAGATCCCTAAGGCTGCACCCACTCCAGCGCCCAAGGCGAAAGCGAGTAATGTGTTGGTTGTTTTTCCCATGGTAGTCTTATTTATTGTCCAAAAGGCCTCTTCCACTCTTGCGGATTTGTCCTTTATCGGTTAGTTCTTTTGCCAAAACATCCAGCAATCCATTTACAAATTGCTTGCTTTTCGGGGTGCTGTATGTTTTTGAAATGTCAATATACTCGTTGATGGTCACTTTCACTGGGATGCTTGGGAAATGAATCATTTCTGCAAGTGCCATGGAGATGATGACCTTATCCGTAAAAGCCAAACGCTCGATGTCCCAGTTTTTTGTTTTTTCGGCGATAAGTACTTTACTGCTTACGTCGTTAGCGATGGTGAAGTTAAAAATATTTTCAAAAAATTCTTTGTCTTCCTCCCAATTCATCGCAATTTCTGGAAGGGGCTCTGCTTGACTGTTGTCGGTGAGCGATGCGTTTTTTAACACCTTCGCCGCTAGACTTCGCACTACGGATTTATTTTCAGTCCAGTTCAAGTCTTTTTCAGCGAAAAAGGTAAGGATGACCTCATTTTTGAAGATGACTTTTTTCAAGAGCTCATCAGTTAGTTCATAATCCTCCTCTAGCGTAGGAGCAGCAAGGGTCAAATAGTGTTGATAGGATTCGGCTGGCTTGATGTACTCTCTGAACCATTCTTTAATCTCCAATTCGAGTTCATCCAAGGTCACCCCATTTCGGCTGAGTGCAGCCTGATACTCTGGGGATTCTCGAAGTCGCTTTAACACCTGGTTGTTGGCTAGATTCAATTCATTTCCAAACGCAACAGGAGTATCTCCAGCAAGTTTTTGCTTTTTTTCTACTTCTTTTCCCACATGTTTGGAAAAAGCCTGAAGTAGCTCAATGGCTAGGAGGTACAGTTGTGGGATTCGTTCGGCAGAAACCACCATGTTTTTCAACAGAAAAAGACGGTCTTTTTCGTTGGCTTCGCGAACTTGCTTGAGGGCTTCTAAAGCAATTTTCTTCACTTTCTCCCCTGCTTCAGTGGGAAGCAACTTTTGGCCCAATTCTACATTTTGCTCAAAAATCTGGATAGCCTCCTCTCCCTCACGGGAAAGGGCCGCCTTATCTTGAACCTCCATGCTGTTGAGGTCAGGTAAAAAAGACTCTCGTATAAAGTCTTTGGCTAAGTTAATGTTGGATCCTTTGCACTGTTCAAAAGCATATAAGTTCTGAAATGCTTTGACTCTAAGGATTCTTCTGTTGAGCATAGGGTATGTAAAGAGCCACAAATATAAGCAATTAGATGCGTCTTCTCCTCATGGCAGAAGGCACAAAAAAACCACTGAATCAAGGTTCAGTGGTCATTTTTATCTAGCTGAAATGCGTTAAAATGGGAGTTTAAGTCTTCCAATCGCTTCAATTCTTGCCTTAGCGGCTTCGATTGCTGCTTGCTGCGCAGGTATGTTTTGCTGCTCGGAGGCGTTTAGGATGGACAAGCAGGTGTCGTAAATTTTTTCTGTTTGTGCAAAAACGGTCTCTTCCTGATATTCTCCATAATACTCTGCGCCTACATTGATCACTCCACCTGCATTGATCAAGAAGTCTGGGGCATAAATTATCCCTTTTTCCATCAAGATTTTGCCGTGCTTGGCTTCGTCCTCTAGTTGGTTGTTGGCTCCGCCAGCAATGACTTTACAAGTCAAGCGATCGATGGTCTGGTCGTTGATGGTGGCTCCTAGCGCACAAGGTGCATAGATGTCCATCGGCATGTCGTAGAGCAGGTTGCTGTCCACTACGGTGGCGCCTGTAGCTGCTGCCACTTCCTTGAGTTTGTCTTCAAAAATGTCCGTGATCAAAATATCTGCACCTTCCTTCACCAGGTAGTTGATCAGGTATTTTCCAACCTGGCCTACACCTTGAACCCCAATCTTCTTTCCTTGAAGGGAGTCAGAACCAAATGCTTTTTTGGCAGCGGCTTTCATTCCCATGTACACCCCAAAGGCAGTGACGGGGGAAGGATCACCAGCGCCGCCCTTACTTTTTGGCAAGCCGGTCACATGGCGAGTTTCTAAGGCCATGTATTCCATATCGGAAGTCTTCATGTTGACGTCTTCAGCAGTCACATATCGACCGCCTAGGCTCTCTACAAATCGACCAAATCTTCGTAAAAATGCCTCTGACTTGAGGCGAGGGTCGCCAATAATCACCGCTTTACCGCCGCCTAAATGTAAGCCGGCAAGTGAATTTTTGAAGGTCATGCCTCGAGATAGGCGCAAGACATCTTTGATGGCTTCCTCCTCGGTAGCATACGGCCACATGCGGGTTCCGCCTAGTGCCGGGCCCAAGACCGTGTTGTGAATTCCTATCAGTGCTTTGAGGCCTGTAGCTTCATCATGGCAAATGACCAACTGCTCATGGTCCATTGTGGTGATTTGTCCAAAGATTGAACCCTCACGTACAGTTTCGGTGGTATTAATCGCTAACATCTGAAAATAGCTTTTTAGAATGTGTTATATTTGGGTTAAAACTCGGAATTCGTGTGAGCACAAAATTAAATACTTTTATGAGCTTACAAATTTTCTACATCCAAATTTTATACAATAATTTCATTAAAAACTAAGACTTTATTTTGTGAAGGAGCTTTGGAGAATAAATAAATACCTAATTAAATACAAGGGATTATTGTCTTTAGGAATACTGTTTACGGTGATATCCAATATTTTCGTAATTATTCCTGCTCAATTGGTTCGAATCGCCATAGATTATGTGGTGGAGAGTTTTGCGCTTTTTACTCCTCTCGACAAGGGTGGAATAGGTAAGTTGGCTCGGGAGTATTTTTTAGAATCGGTCTTCATTTTTGGGATTTTGATTTTAATCATGGCCCTGCTTCGTGGCTTCTTCCTGTTTTTGATTCGCCAAACGCTCATCATCATGTCGAGAAAAATTGAGTACGACATGAAAAATGAGCTTTTTGAGCATTTTCAATTTTTGCCTTTAAGTTTTTATAGAAAAAACAGCACGGGAGATTTGATGGCTCGAATATCAGAAGATGTAAGTCGGGTCCGCATGTACCTAGGCCCAGCCATCATGTATGGACTCAACCTGCTGATCTTATTTCCTTTGGTGATTTCGTACATGATTTCGGTCAACTTGGAGCTCACCCTTTATTCGCTCTTGCCCTTGCCGATACTTTCTTTGAGTATTTATTACGTGAATAATCAGATTAACCTCCGTTCTGAAAAAATTCAACAGAGCCTTTCACAGCTCAGCACCTTTGTGCAGGAAGCATTTTCAGGGATTCGGGTGTTGAAGGCTTTTGTTCGAGAGCAGGATTCTGCCGATGAGTTTGCCAAAGCAAGTGAGGAGTACAAGCACCAATCCATTGAATTGACGCGTGTCAATGCCTTGTTTTTCCCATTGATTATGGCCTTGGTGGGGATTTCTACCATCATCACGGTATATGTAGGAGGCATGATGGTCATTCAAGGGGAGATTGGCTATGGGGTCATTGCCGAATTTATCCTTTATGTCAACATGCTGACTTGGCCAGTGGCTTCGCTAGGATGGGTGACCAGCATTGTGCAGCGTGCGGAGGTTTCGCAGCGACGAATCAATGAATTGCTGGATCAGAAGACGGATTTGGTATCTGAAAAGAACCTCAGTGCTACACTTGAAGGTGCGCTTCAGGTAAGCCACCTTTCTTTTGTGTATCCAGATTCTGGGATCCAAGCCTTGCAAGATGTCTCCTTTTCTATTGAAGCTGGACAAACTTTGGGGATCATTGGGACCACTGGTTCGGGCAAATCAACACTTGCCAACTTGCTGATGCGGATGTATGACCCTACTTCTGGGGACATACTTGTAGACAATCGACCCATACAGCACTATGCATTGGCTAGCCTTCGCAGTCAGATTGGTGTGGTTCCACAAGATGTCTTTCTTTTCTCTGATTCCATCGCCAATAACATTGCCTTTGGACTAGATGATCCAAGTTTGGAACGAATCACACAGGCCGCCAAAGATGCGGATGTCTACCAGAACATTTTAGACTTTCCCAAGGGATTCGATACCCTGCTTGGGGAACGGGGGATTACACTATCAGGAGGGCAAAAGCAGCGGGTTTCCATTGCGCGAGCCATTGTCAAGGAACCGAAGATTTTAATTTTAGACGACTGTCTTTCTGCTGTGGACACCAAGACGGAGAATGCGATATTGAATTCCCTCAAAAAGATCATGGAAAATCGTACCTCCATCATCATCTCCCATCGCGTGTCCTCTGCCAAGCTTGCCGACCAAATAATTGTGTTGGATGAGGGTCGAATCGTTGAGCGCGGAGATCATGCTTCTTTACTCGCTCAAAAGGGAGTGTATGCGACCCTCTTTGAAAAGCAAACCCAAGGCGGGGAATCTATTGAAGTTGGCTTAAGCTAATTTGGATTCCTCTTCACCTTAATTTATCCCTGCTGTTCCTTCTCGCGGGATCCTTCATCATAAAGTAGATTGCAAAGAAAAACCTCGCTTTTGGCGAGGTTTTCGTTTTTTACTTTTCTTTCAAGGCATCGCAGCGATCGTAGCTGGGGTCGATGTCAATGAAAATATCTTCTTTGGCAGTGACAAACCATTTGCTGAGCACCTCGTCCTCTTTTCTTCGAAGCGTGGCTGCCTTCAGTTTCTCATAGTCATCTTCAAGGTTTGCCTTATGTGCAGGGTACCTGGCTTTGTAGAAAAGGATACGAACCTTGGTACCTTCTCTTGGGTCTTCAAATCGAATCGGGGGTGTGATGTCCCCAATTTTCATCGTATCGATCGTAAAGTAGAGCACAGGATCTTCTAGGGTACGCAAGGATAGCCTGTTGGAAGTAGTGGCTGGATCGGTAAAAAATCCTCCTGCATCTGAAGTTGTTCGATCTTGAGAATACTCTTTTGCTGCTTTGGCAAAATCAATTTTATCTGCTAAAATCTCCTTTTTTAAGCTATCTAGATAGCGTTCGGCTTTTACAATATCCTCCTCGGAGGCTTTTGGAATTCGTAGAATGTGCCGCGTATTGAAAGTTGAACCTTTAATCTCTAGGAGCTGGATCATGTGAAACCCGAACTGGGTTTCTACGGGGTCAGATATTTCCCCTTGACGAAGTCCCAATGCGGTGGCCTCGTATTCTGGAGCCAGTTCCCCTCTTCTAAAAAAGCCCAAATCGCCTCCTTGTGCTCCTGAGCCTGGATCTTCCGAATAGGCCTTGGCCAACTCCGCAAAAGTAGACTTCCCACTAGAGATGGCTTCCTTAAACTGTAGAAGCTGTGCAACAATGTCTTCTCTGACTTTCGGGTTTGTCTCTGGCTTGCGGACGATTTGGCCTACGGTAGCTTCAGAGGTAAATAAGGGAAGCGAGTCGGCTGGGATGTTTAGGAAAAATGCACGCACTTCGGCAGGGGATACGGTGATCCCATCGGTGATGGTTTTCCGCATTTTTCGAACGATGAGTTGTTCCCTCATGACCTCTTCCAGCTCTGCCTTAAGTTGATCGGCAGTCTTGCCATACATTTCTGCGAGCATGGCTTCATCTCCGCCAAATTGCTGCATGACCATGGCAAATCTATTGTTGGCCTCTAAGAGTACTTCCGCATCAGTGACAATAACGGAGTCCACCTCAGCTTTTGCCACCATTAGCTTGTTGATCAGCAAGCTTTCAAATACCGTGCAGCGGGTAGGGGCTTCGATGCCCTGTTGGGCTTGGGAAACCGCTTCTAGGTAGGACTTTTGAACCTCTGACTCTAGCAGAATGTTGTTGTCTACTTTGGCAACGATTTTATCAACCACTTGTCCTGTGGCTGTTTCTTGGGCTTGAGCTTGTCCCAAGATCCAAAATGCAAGTAGGCTCGGAAGAAGTCGTTTTAGCAATTTCATAGTTTTTTCTTTTTCGGGAGATCCGAATGGGAGGAATTAATGGTTCAAAGCCTCAAAAGTCTTTTCTTTGACCTCTGCGTTGATTTGAACAGGATATTTTTCTTTTAATCTTTTGGTAAGTACCTGGTCAAGTGATGCTTGGTAATCTCGGATAACTAATCCACGGGCCTCTTCAAATTTCCGTGGCCCTGGAGGATAAACTTTTCCTACAACCAAGACATAGGAGACCCCATCGACCTCTAGCTCTTGATAGGACTTATTCAAATCAACTCTTGAGAGTATCGGATGCGCTTCGTATTCAAAAGTTCCGGACTCTGTAGCATAAGCAGTTGGATAATTGGTCCGATAATCTGCTTCAAATGCAGCAAAACTGTTTGGATCAAATCCCTTATTCTGTAGATACTTTCGAGCGTTTTCAAGTTTCGAAGCGTCATTCACCTTCGTGAGGTAGGCCTGAACTCTTGTTTTCCACTGGTAGTTCTGGATATTTTTTTCATAAAACGCTTGTTGACCGATGCTGTCATTTAAGCCTTTTTGCCATACTTCTTGGTTGGTCAGGGAAAAAAGCAAAATCCCATCTCGGTATTCCTTCAGGAGCTTTTGGTAGTCTTTGTTGTTGCTCTCCAAGTCCTCTTCTTCTGTTTTCGCCAAGGTCACCTCGGTAAACTTTGCAAGCCAAAGCTCCAAAAAGGTTCCATCACCTCTTGGAGTAATCTCTTGAGCCTGCATAAAGTTCCACAGATCACCTACCGTGTAGGAGGTTGTATTTACCTTGAATAGCTCGGTGCCACGAAGGTTTTTTTGTTGAATGGCCGTTCCAAATCCCATTAAATCAGTGGCAGTTACCGCGGCGGTGAGATTTGAAATCCCTGATTCATTCTCTTGAAATCCAAAGCGTGCTTTTTGGATGGCAACTACTTGGGATTGGATCATTCCAGTTTTGGAATTCCGTAAAATTTTTGAGCGAATACTTTGTTCGACTTCTTCGTAGGATTGCAATCCTTTTTTACCCTCAAGTCGAAGAATATGGTAGCCATAAGGCGTTCTGATGGGGGGAGAAACCTCGCCTATTTCTGTCAACGAGAATCCAGCCACTTCAAATTCAGGGATCATGGTACCCACTCCAAACCAGGGCAAAATACCCCCTGAGGACTTGGTGGCAGGATCTTCGGAATAGGCTTGTACTATTTCCTCCCAAATCGTGCTTTCCTTTTGGATTTCCGCATAGATATCCGAAATTCTCCTCCGTGCACTTTCTTCTTGGCTTGCATTTTCTGAATCAAATCGCACCAAGATATGGGATACCTGCACTTCACCAGGATTGGCTTGACGGCCATTCACTTGAATGATGTGGTAGCCAAAGTCTGTCAAAATAGGATCTGAAATATTGCCAACAGGAAGCGTGTAGGCCGCTTCCTCAAATTGTTGAACCATTTGCAGGCCAGTAAAATAGCCCAAATCTCCTTTATTTACTTTGGCCGAAGGGTCATCCGAGTAGTTCAATGCCAAGGCGTTAAAGTCACCCCCATTTTCAAGTTCAGCCTTTACTTTTAAGGCCATTTTAAGCATGGCAATGCTGTCTTCGTTACTCGCATTTGGAGGAAATTGGAACAAAATGTGTCTTGCACGTACAATTTCCTGCAAGCGCCCATACACTTTTTTCACTTCCCCTTCTTCGATGGAGTTTTTGATTAGAAATGGGGCCACCAACGATTCTTTGATGGAAGCAAACTCCATATTAAATTCTTCTGAATCATCTAGATTCATGGATTCAGCTTCAATTACCTTCAATTTGTAGTTCAAAAATGATTCGAAGTTCTCCTCGAATTCACTTCTTGTAAAGGACATTGGAGGAGCATCGATCTCCTTTCCTTTCGTGATTAGCTGTAAAAATTCTTCTTTATCAATCGAAATCGTACCAACAACTACAAGGACTTCTTTCTTTTCTTGGGCTTGTGCCAAAAAAGGAAAAAAGCTTAACGAAAGGATAAGGCTAAGTACTAGAAACGCCGGTAGGGCTATTTTTTTCATCGATAGGAAGACCAAATTAAAGACCAAAGATACAAAAATTATAAAGATAAAATGCGGCTTTACCTTGCTCCATGTTAAGGTCTGTTCGCATCCGGAAAATTTTTAATTAGCCTACAGGTATTTTCTCCGTTTTTGGATTCAAATTCAATCTCATCCATAATTTTTTTGACCAATAAAATCCCAATTCCACCTTTTCGCTTTTCTCCAATCACCTGCGTTAGCTCGGGCACCTCGTATTCCAATAAGTTGAAGGCATCCCCTTTGTCGGTGATTTCTATGGCCAACTTCTTTTTTAAGTCCTTTACTTCCAAACTAATCATTTCATTGGGGTTGCATGCATGCGAATGTATGATCAGGTTGGCACATACTTCCTCCACGGCCAAGGTCACCTGGTGTCTGTCTACTTCCGAAAACCCATACGCTTTCAGGCTACCTTGTAAAAAGGTCCGCAACTCCACCAGGGCAGATGTACAACAGGATAAATTCAGCTTATGACTCATGCGATTCGACTAGCAGTGGAAAGGTCTGGGGCAATTGCAATCAACCGATCCAGACCTAGAATTTTGAAAACCTCATTTACTTGTTCATTCAACCCAAAAATTGCAAATCGAATTCCTCGTTCTGAAAAATCATCCAAATAGGACATAAATACACCCAAACCAGCAGAAGAGATGTACACCAGTTCCGTTCCATCAATCAACAAGACTGTAGCGCCTTGCTCTAGGATTTCCTGCATGGATTGATCCAATAGAATGGAATTGCTGGCATCTACCTCTCCAATCAAGCGTAAAATATCCTTGTTTTCCTCTTTTTTTCGTTCTAGTTGCAGCATGCTTCGCTTGTTAAATCAGTTTACTTGAATTTGACTACCAACAGGGAATAATCATCGTCAATCATTCCATCTCCGCCCACAAATTGGTGAAGTGAATCAATGATTTCCTGCTGTAGGTGAATTGGGGTTTTTTGAGGGTGTGCTTCTACTATTTTTTTTAGTCGGTCGTTGCCAAACTGTTCGCCTGTCTCTTTTCTTCCTTCTAGTATGCCATCTGTGAGGAGTACCAAAATATCTCCCGAATGGTATTCAAATGTTTTCTCCTGTACGTGATTTTTGTAGCTTAGGTTTCTTACAATCCCTAATCCGAGCCCTTCTACGGAGATAAACTCAGCCTTGTTTTCGTTTGCCTTGTACCAAAGGGTAGGGATATGCCCAGCTCTCGCGTGGCAAAACGTGTGGTTGACCACATCGATTTCAAAGATGGATGCGGTAATGAAGTGGTTCCGCTCCAAGCACTTGCTCAAGGCAGCATTCGCTTTTTTCATGAACTCCGCTGGGCGAAGGCCCAGTTGAATCAAGCTTTGAAACACGCCCTTCATTTGGGCCATGTGAAATGCTGCTGAGGTTC
The DNA here is from genome assembly GCA_044236565.1 of Algoriphagus sp. Lineage (GTDB taxonomy): Bacteria > Bacteroidota > Bacteroidia > Cytophagales > Cyclobacteriaceae > Algoriphagus. The sequence goes on from JBIIGH010000025.1 coordinate 14,678, forward strand.
CTTTGCCAGAAACGTCCCCCATGATCAGCACAAAATGATTTTCATCGACTTGGTAAGTATCGTAATAATCTCCCCCTACTTCATCTGCTGTATTGGAATAGGCACAGATATCAAAAGAGTCAGGATGGTCCAGCTTCAAAGGTAAAAGGGCTTTTTGAACGCGCTGGGCAATCTTTAATTCCTCCTGGTACCGCTCATTTTCTATGGCTTGATTGAGCAAGCGGTGGTTTTCAACTGAAATACAGGCTTGTCTGGCAAAGGTACCGATGATGCTCATCATCTCCTTGTTGAAGCCCTCTTTCACCTCTTTGATCAAGACAATCCGTGCTAGGATGGATTTATTGACGACTAGGGGTACCAGCAATGCGGATTTGTAATTGGGATGAATCAGGCGAATGGTGTGTGGTTGCGGGATCTCTGCAGTGCTTTTGTAAACCCAACTTTGCTTTTCTTGGGGGATGAGCTTGGTCAGTTCTGCCCGCGTCGATTCGTCAAGAATTCGGAGGGGATTCTTGATTTGAACCTGTTCTTTTGGATTCAGTTCGATCCATGCTCCATCCGAAAAAGATGCGCTGATACAGGAATCAAGCAAGATATCGAGTACCTGTTCCTCGCTTTCTTCTGGCTGTATGGACTGGCTTAACTTTTGAAAATTAATGGCCTCTGTTAGTTTTTGTTCAAAAACCGAAGAGGTAGGCAAGTTGAAAAGGGTGACCAAAAAGCTAAAGAGGCCGTATACAAATACAAACCCAAACAAGGCCATCAGAAACAGGTTGTCTGTCAGGTTAATTTGTACTCGTCCTTCATTGCCAGAGTCAAGCACCCGGTAAAATAAGACTCCCGCACAGAGTAGGATTAGAAATAGAAATAGCAATGTTTTCCATTTCTCTTTAAAATTTAGGTAGGGGATCCACTTTAAATTGCCTGCAAGGAGAATTGAAATGACAAGGAGAATGACCAATCCAAACAGGAAGCTGTAGTCAAGATTATTGTGATTGAAAAACACAAATAACAAGGCCCCAGCCATGGAAAACTCGAATACTTGCCATTGGTTGACCACCTGCTTACTTTTTTGATAGAGAATCAGGTGCTTCCACAACAGCGTGGTAGCAATCAAAAAGGCACTCGTCCAAGCAAAATTAATGTGGTAGAAAACATTTTTTAAAAAGGGGTCTGTTCCAATCTTACTTTCCCCTAGGGCATAGTAAATCAATTCGGTAAGTAGGCCTGCGGAAGCTGCAAAAAGCCCGGTGGAGACTCCTCT
>JBIIGH010000026.1:0-15891 GCA_044236565.1 Algoriphagus sp.
TCTGTAGGAAGCTATGCCATCAAACGATTTGCACGACCCATTGCCTTTCAAGACATGCCCCAAGCACTCCTCCCTGAGGCCCTGATGGATGCCAATCCACTTGGAATTTGGAGAACGGTGAATGGGATTATGACTATGAAATAGAGTAGAAATACGGTAGAAATACACTAGAAATAAACCGAGCCTAGCGGCTCGGTGAAATACAAACACCAATTGCTATTTCACGAAGCCCTCCGCGGCGGGCAGGCTTAGTGAAGTCTATTTCTAGTGTATTTCTCTAAATTATTTCACGGAGCCTGCCTTCCGCAGGCAGGCTTGCTCGGTCTATTTCTAGTGTATTTCCTTCTTTTATTTCACGGAGCGTAGCGGAGTGTATTTCTACCCTACTTCCATCTTATTTCCATTGTATTTCATTTAATCATCCCCCACAAAAAATGCCTTCACGCCATACCTTCTCTTGCATCGACGCTCACACCTGTGGCAATCCCGTTCGGGTAGTTTCAGGTGGAGTTCCTTTTCTGAAAGGAAACAACATGCTGGAAAAACGACAGTATTTTTTAGAAAACCTGGATTGGATTCGAACTGGCTTAATGTTTGAACCGCGAGGGCACGACATGATGTCTGGCTCCATGCTCTTCCCACCACACGATCCGGAGAATGACTTTGCTGTGCTCTTTATCGAAACTTCAGGTTGCCTCCCCATGTGCGGACACGGTACCATCGGCACAATCACCATTGCGATCGAAGAAGGATTGATTCACCCCAAAACCCCTGGATTTTTGCGGATGGAAGCACCTGCAGGTCTGGTCTTGGTGGAATACACCCAAGTAGGCAAGAAGGTCACCTCCGTGAAACTCACCAATGTCAAAAGCTTTTTGGCAGCAGAAGACCTTGAAATCGAAACAGAGGAACTGGGCAAGCTTCGAGTGGATGTGGCTTATGGAGGTAATTTTTACTGCATCGTCGATCCACAAGAAAACTTCCCAGGGATTGAGCACTTCAAAGCAGAGCAGCTCATCTCCATGGCGCGCAACTTGCGTCAGAAGATGAACGAGCGCTACGACTTTGTCCACCCCGAACAAGAGCGGATCCGTGGACTTTCTCATGTGTTGTGGACAGGAAAAACAATCGATCCAACTAGTACCGCACGGAATGCAGTATTTTATGGAGACAAGGCGATCGATCGCTCTCCTTGTGGCACAGGCACCTCAGCTCGAATGGCACAGTGGTTTGCCAAGGGCTGGCTCAAGCCAGGAGATGAATTTATCCACGAAAGCTTTATCGGTTCCAAATTTATTGGCAGAATCGAGGAAGTCACCGAAATTGCCGGCAAACCCGCCATCGTCCCTAGTATCGAGGGCTGGGCGAAAGTGTACGGCTACAACACCATCATCCTGGACGAGGACGATCCTTATGTCCATGGATTCCAAGTGATTTAAGAACCAAGAGCCGAGAAGCAAGAAAGTAGATTTTCTTGCTTCTCGGCTCTAAAATCTAACTTCTGTAATGAAACCAACCCTAATCATCGGCGGAGGCATAGTTGGCCTTTTTACCGCGTATTACCTACAAAAAGAAGGCGTCGAAGTGACGGTAATCGACCGGACAGACTTGAAGGACAATTGCTCTACAGGCAATGCAGGCATGATCGTGCCCAGCCACATCATTCCTTTGGCAGCTCCCGGCATGATCTCGAAAGGAATTTCCTGGATGTTTTCCTCCAAAAGTCCCTTTTACATCCACCCTCGCCTTGACTTCAAATTGGCTCAATGGTGTTTGCTTTTCTTCAAGGCAGCCACTCCCAGCCAGGTGACAAAAGCGATCCCCTACCTCAAAAACATCAGTCTACTCAGCAAGGCCCTGTACCAGGAGTTTCGACAAGAGCATCCGGACTCGTCCATGGCTTTGGTAGAAAAAGGGCTCATGATGGCCTACCAAACGGAATCCATGGAGAAAGAGGAGGTAGAATTTGCGCATTTAGCACGAAAATATGGGCTGGAAGCAGAAATTCTAGGCCCCGAAGACCTCAAAAAGATCGAGCCAAATCTCCAGCTCAAGGCCCGAGGAGCCGTACTATTTCCCGGTGATGCACACCTGGATCCCGGAGCCTTGTACAGCTTTTTGAAGAGCTACCTGGAAAAGCAGGGGGTCACCTTCCTCACCGAAACTCAAGTGCTTGGGTTTGAAAAATCAGGTAGTAGGGTACAAGCTGTTCTTACAGACAAAGGCAAAATTGACTGCGAAAAAATCCTCCTCTGCGGAGGTTCCTGGTCAGGGGAATTGGCAAAAATGCTGCAGTTCTCCCTTCCCATGATGGGTGGAAAAGGCTATTCCTTTATTCAAAAAAATAATCCCGAAATCCAACAAGCCACCATCCTGACTGAACAAAAAGTGGCAGTAAGCCCCTATGGAGAAACAATTCGCTTTGGAGGCACCATGGAAATAGCCGGCACCAATCAATCCATCAACAAGAATAGAGTAAGAGGGATTTTTGAGTCGATCAACCGGTACTACCCTGATTTTCAAGCCAGTTTCCCCGAAGACCAACAGATCTGGAAAGGCCTTCGCCCCTGCTCTCCTGATGGGCTCCCCTACATTGGATTTGCACCGGGATACAGCAACGTACTCGTAGGAAGTGGACACTCCATGATGGGGATTTCACTGGCGCCAGGCACTGGTAAAATCCTAGCGGAGCTGCATCAACAAAAAGACACTTCCATGGAAATTAAAGGATTTGAAGTGGGGAGATATAATTAAAAATTAGATTCCTTATTATCCTGATTGATCACCAAATCCTAATTCTGCTTCAATAGTACCTGGATTGATGACTTTCAATACCACGTTTGGATAGGCGTTTGTAAATGTGTTCGGAAACCGAACGCTAGCCTTATTGCTCCATTTACATTCAAATGCAGATAACTTACCCTCTGCCTCTTCAATAAAATCTATTTCTTGTTGGGTTGTCGTCCTCCAAAAATAGAAATTGGCTTCTACGCCTCTATTGGCATGGTATTTCATCCGTTCAATCAAAAAATAATTTTCCCAAAGTCCGCCAACATCCATTCGGTTGGCCAAGGGGTTGAAGTTCCCCAAGATTGCATTCCGAATACCGCAATCAAAAAAGTAAATCTTTTTTCCTTTTTTCAATTCAGTCCGAACATTCCGATTAAAGGCTGGTACCCTGAAAATAACAAAGGCTTTTTCAAGTAAGTCAAGGTATTTCTCGACCGTATTTTTGTCTGCCCCCACAAGCTGACCCAGCTCCAAATAGTTTACCTCGCTTCCCAATTGTAGCGCAAGGGCTTTTAGTAATTTTTCTAAAATCAACGGCTTTTTGATTTGCTCAAGCATCAAAAGGTCTTTGTATAAATAACTACCCGCAAGAAGTTTTAACCGTTCTCTCTCTTCTCCTTGATGAGTGACGACTTCCGGGTAATACCCAAAAATTAACCGATGTTCTAGTAGCCGCTTTTCCTTCAAAAGACCATGGTATTGAACCATTTCAATAAAACTCAAGGGGTAAAGGAAAAATTCAAATTTTCTACCCGTTAAAGGTTCATTTGAAGCATTTGCCAAATCAAATGAAGATGATCCTGTTGCGATTACCTGAACATCTTTAAGTTGATCCACACAAATCTTAAGTATCAACCCTATCCCTGGAATCCGCTGAGCCTCATCAATAAAGACTAATTTATGGTCCCCAAAAAGTAGGTTTAATCGAACGGAGTTGGACGTGCTTAACTCGTTACGCGTGTCTAGCTCATCCCCAGTCAAATAAAAAAAAGGTTGGCTTAACTGCTTTAGCAAACTTTCTGTAAGCGTACTTTTTCCAACTTGCCTTGGCCCAAAAATCAGGATCGCTTTCCCTTTAAATAGGCGTGCCTCTATTTTTTTAGCAAGAAAACGCTCAATCAGTTCCACTTCCATAACCTTCCCTTTTCTAATTTAGGTTTAATCGATTCACAAATATTATGTATTTTTTGTGAATCAATTCACAAATTTTATGTATTTTTTGTGAATCAATTCACAAATTTCATGTATTTTTTGTGAATCAATTCACAAATATCATGTGTTTTTTGTGAAGTAACAATGAAATACTCCGTACTTAGGACCCCATATTGTTTGTTTAAACCAAAAACAATACTAAAAAATGGATTGAAAAAGGGATTGACTCTGCAGAAATTGCCCCGGAAAACCTACTTTTAACCCATGAAGCGATTCCTGCCCCTGGTATTTTTAGTCTTTACTTGTGCTGCCTGCGAGTCCAACTGGCTTCCCAAGCCTCCAGGATACAACCGCATCGACCTACCTCGACATGAATACAACTCCTTGAAAGCGGGTTATCCCTATAGTTTTGATTTTTCAACCCACAGCACGGTGGAAGCAGATTCGTTCAACCTGAACGAAAAAGACTGGATCAATTTGAATTACAAAAAATTTGGAGCCAAGGTCCATTTGACCTACAAAAAAATTGACCAGAGCACGGATTTTAAAACGCTATCCAACGACGCGTTTAACCTCACCGCAAAGCACCAGATCAAGGCTTACGGGATCGAAGAAGCAATTTTACTCACTCCAAATGGCTATTCTGCAGTCGTGGCCGAACTCACAGGGGAAGTTCCTACCCAGTTTCAATTTTTTGTGACCGACTCTACCTCCCATTTTCTTCGTGGAGCAGTTTACTTCAACACTGCGCTCAAAAATGATTCCTTAGCTCCCATCATCGAATACATCAAAATTGATATGGCACACCTGATCAATTCAGTGAACTTCGAAAAGAAGGCAGGAAACAACAAGTAAGTTGGGAAGAAAAGCAAAAACTCCCTCCACCAGCCCAACTAGGACAAGTGGAGGAAGTTGAACTCAATTTTGAAGGGAGTCTTAGGAATTCAATTTTTTCCAGGAAAGCAAAATATACAAGCCTCCAGCAACAGCAACAGCTCCTGCAATTACTCCTTGAGCCATCTCTCCATAGATAAAAAATCCAGTGGAAAACAGGGCTGCATACACCATGACCGTGCCCACTAGCATCAATCCTATTTCCATACCAAGTCTGCCCTTTTCTTGTTTCTCAGCAGGATAGCGATCCAATACTTTTTTCCACCCTAAGGAAGCAGGTTGTACTTTTCGGTAAAAGGAAAGCAAAACCTCGTCTTTTTCAGGTTGAGTAAGGAAGGTCACTAGCAACCAGCCCACCGTAGTGATGGAAACCGAATACACCAGTTTGAGGTAACTCTGCTCCGCAGGAATATCCACCCAACCCAGTGCCGGATTGATGACTTCAAAGAAAATCGCCACCGCAAAAGAAATGACCATGGCAGAGATCTCTGTGTAGGCATTGATTCTCCACCAAAACCAACGCAGGATAAATATCAAGCCAGTACCCGCACCAATTTGAAGCAAAATCGCAAAAGCAGACAAGGCCGAGGACAGGGCCAAGGCCAAAAAGCTTGACAACACCATCAATACCACCGTAGAAATTCTACCCACAGCAACCAACTCCTTGTCGCTTGCTTCAGGCTTCAAAAATCGCAGGTAGAAATCATTCACTACATAGCTCGATCCCCAGTTGAGGTGCGTAGATAGGGTAGACATCACTGCTGCTATCAAGGAAGCAAGGACGATTCCAATCATTCCGGTAGGCAAGAACGTGAGCATGGCTGGATAGGCCAAATCATCGCCTAACTTGTCGGCAGGAATATTGGGAAATGCGACCTGCAAATCAGTAACAGTTGGGTAAACAACTAAGGAGGCTAGGGCAACAATGATCCAAGGCCAAGGGCGTAAAGCATAATGTGCAATGTTGAAAAACAGGGTAGCTCCAATCGCATTTTTCTCATCTTTCGCCGAAAGCATGCGCTGGGCAATGTATCCCCCTCCACCTGGCTCCGCTCCAGGGTACCAGGTTGCCCACCATTGAATGGCAATAGGCATGATAAATAGTGGAATATACACATTGGGATTGGTGAAATCAGGCACAAAATCCAACTTGGTAGCGACTACCTCGTGACTCAACAGCTGCTGCAAAGACCCGATTTCTGGCAGTTCCAACACATAATAAGCGGCTCCAAAAGAACCAATCATCGCGATGAAAAACTGAAAAAAGTCTGTGAGCAACACCCCCTTCAGTCCTCCAAAAGAGGAGTAGACCACGGTGACTACAGAGGCAATCAACAAAGTTTGAACTGGCGAAAGGCCCAACATGACCCCACCAATCTTGATGGCTGCCAAAGACACCGTTGCCATGATGACTACGTTGAAGAATACGCCCAAGTAAATGGCACGGAAGGCACGCAAAAAAGCAGCTCCCTTACCAGAATAGCGCATTTCGTAAAATTCTAAATCTGTAGTCGACTCAGATCGTCTCCACAACTTGGCATAGACAAATACAGTCAACATGCCCGTGAGCAAAAATGCCCACCAAGCCCAGTTACCCGCAACGCCATCCTTTCGGACCATATCTGTGACTAGGTTCGGGGTGTCGGCAGAAAAGGTAGTTGCAACCATGGAAACGCCCAAAAGCCACCAAGGCATGTTGCGGCCAGAGAGAAAAAATTCCTTTGCGGAACTCCCTGCTGACTTCGCCGAAGCAAGTCCAATTACTAGGGAAATAATAAAGAAAGCGGCAATGATGCCCCAATCTAAGGCAGTAACATTCATAGGGTCTTGGGTTAATTGATGGACCAATAAACAAAAAATTATTTAGTTAAGGCCAATCCCTTTTTTGATTTTTTTCAGAAAGATCGATTGCTCTTATCTCGAAAGAAGCCCTAGCTGCCTCAAAAACAAGTTCTTGAGCCCCCAAAGTTTTGAGGCAGATTCAGGCCCCTGCAATTACAAGAAGAAATTTCTATTTTCGACCCATGTTTGATGCGTTAGCTACCGCCCTCACCCAGGCCTACCCCCAGTTTACCGATGCCCCCCTGGCGATTCGCCCATTTGGTGAAGGGCTGATTCACGAGACGCTACTAGTCGGTCAACTAGACAAAAAATGGATCCTTCAGGGATTCAATGATTCCGTTTTCCGCTTCCCCGAACGCATCGATCATAACCTAGGCTTGCTTTCCAAGCATGCGACTAGCCATCCCTTGCCCTTCCAGCTTCCCCTTCCCCTGCTCAATACAAACGGTAGCGGGCTTACCGCTATTCAAGGAAAAAATTACCGCCTCTTTGACTTTGTCGAGGGCAGCACCTTGCAACAGGTACAGCAACCTGCCCAAGCTCGAATGGCGGCGCAGGCCTATGGAAAGTTTGCCTCCTGGAGCCAGCAGCTGCCCGCAGCAGCATTCGAAGAGACCATCCCCAACTTTCATCGGCTAGACCTTCGATTTGAACGGCTTCAAGAAGTAGCCAAACAGCTTTCCTCTCTTCCAGAAGCCGAGCAAGCACTTTTCCAAGGGTATTTGGCACAGCTGCCTTTGGTGAATTGGTACCAGGAGCAGCGCAACCATCTCCCGCTTCGGGTCACCCACAGCGACACCAAAATCAACAACCTGATTTTTTCGAAGAGCCTCAGCCAAGTGGAAGCAGTTGTGGATTTGGATACGGTGATGGGGGGATACCTGATGTATGATTTTGGAGATCTCGTACGCACAGTTGCCTGCAGCATACCGGAAACATCCACTGAATGGGGACAGATTCGGGAGATCCCAGAACTTTTTGAAGAGCTCCTCGCGGGCTATCTTGAAGGGTTGAATGGGGCAATGACTCCGCTGGAATCGAAATCACTCCTACTTGGAGGAGAAATCATGACCCTGATCATGGGACTCCGATTCCTCACCGACCACCTCGAAGGCAATGTCTACTACCGCGTGAGCTATCCACTACAAAACCTACACCGCGCAAAAAATCAATTGGCCCTTCTCCAGAGCCAACAGGAACATCGCAGTCGCTTTGCCGATTTTGCCGCAAAACTTCAAGAAAGGTAATTCAAAGAATTAGCGCTTGCCTTTACCTGACAATTTCCTGCAAACCCTTGGCAAAATTCAATGGTCTGCGGTAACTTGTTCCATCCTAATCAGAAGCCTTTGTCTACCATCTTTGATACCCGCATCGAATACCTCAAGGGGGTTGGCCCACAGAAGGCTGAACTGCTAAACAAAGAGCTGGGTATATTCACCTATGGAGACCTGCTGCAGCACTACCCCTTTCGCTACGAGGACCGCAGCACCTTCTTAAAAATCAAAGACCTCCACGAAGAGCTAGAGCATGTCCAAGTGATCGCACGAATCAAGAGCATTGATTTGGTCGGCATGGGGCCCAAAAAACGGCTAGTAGCTGTCGTGGTAGACGACACCGGGGAAATGGAGATGACCTGGTTTAAAGGCATCACCTGGGTACTCAAAAGACTACCATTAGGTGGTTCCTTTATCTTTTTGGGCAAACCTGCCCTTTTTGGACGAAAATGGAGCATGGCTCACCCGGAGATGGAACCCATCGCCGCAGCCAACGAGGCCCGTAACAAATTTCAACCCGTCTATTCTACCACAGAGAAACTCAAGATTCGCTACCTAGATTCCAGGGGGATCTCACGCATATTGGAGCAGCTGCTCCCGCTTGTGTACCCGCAGGTACAAGAGACCTTGTCTCCAGGAATTCTGGATCAATACCGACTGGTGGGAAAAAAGGAAGCCCTTCGACAAATCCACTTCCCAAGCAGTATTGAAGGCCTTTCCCAAGCAAGAAAGCGCTTGAAGTTCGAGGAGTTTTTTTACCTGCAACTTCGCTTGCTTACCTTGAAAGTCACCCGAACCGAAAAATCATTGGGACAGGTCCTCCGATCTACTCAGCTACTGACCGACTTTTACACCCGCCATCTCCCCTTTGAACTCACCAATGCCCAAAAGCGTGTGATTCGGGAAATTTTTCAAGACATGAAATCGGGCAAGCAAATGAACCGCCTGATTCAAGGAGATGTGGGCAGTGGCAAAACCATGGTGGCCTTTATTAGTATGCTACTCGCTATCGGATCTGGTACACAAACCTGCATCATGGCGCCTACCGAGATCCTTGCCAACCAGCACTACGAAGGTTTGCGAGCGTACGCCGAAGCCATGGGACTGCAGATTGCCTTGCTTACAGGCTCCACCAAAAAAGCTGCTCGAAAGGTCCTGCATGAAGCCTTGGAATCCGGAGAGTTGACCCTCTTGGTCGGAACGCATGCACTCTTGGAAGAGGTCGTCCAATTCAAAAACCTAGGTCTGGCAATTGTCGACGAGCAACATCGCTTTGGCGTAGCGCAGCGAGCCAAACTTTGGGCCAAAAACGAGCAATACCAGCCACACGTGCTTGTCATGACGGCTACGCCGATCCCACGAACACTAGCGATGACCCTCTATGGGGATTTGGAGGTGTCTGTAATTGACGAGCTCCCAGCTGGACGGAAACCCATTCAAACGGTTCACCGCTACGACAAGGATAGGCTTAAGGTCTTTGGTTTTATACTGGAGGAAATCAAGAAAGGGAGACAAGTATACATCGTCTATCCATTGATCGAAGAGTCCCAAAGCCTGGACCTTAAAAATCTAATGGATGGCTACGAAAGCATTGCTCGCGCTTTTCCGCAGGTGCCCCTAAGCATCGTCCATGGAGGCATGAAAGCCGATGCCAAAGACTACGAAATGCAGCGATTTGTAAAAGGGGAAACGAAGATCATGGTGGCCACCACGGTGATTGAGGTGGGCGTGAATGTCCCCAACGCCTCGGTGATGATTATTGAGAATGCAGAGCGATTTGGGCTTTCTCAACTCCATCAACTTCGCGGAAGAGTGGGAAGAGGCGCCGAACAGAGTTACTGCATCTTGATGAGCAAGGTGGAGCTCAGCCGCGATTCCCGCGTTCGCTTGGATACGATGGTCAGGACCAACGATGGATTTGAAATCGCAGATGTGGACCTAAGGCTTCGAGGACCCGGTGACTTGATGGGTACCCAGCAGAGTGGCATTACAGATCTTTTGATTGCAGACTTGAGTAAGGATGCTCCACTATTGACCTTGGCACGAGATGCGGCGCAGCAGGTATTGGCTGCAGATCCGACCTTGGAGAGCCCAGAACACTTCGCTATCCTAAGACAGGTGCGAGCGCAAAAAAACACTGCCGTCAACTGGAGCCGAATCAGCTAATCGGGTAGGGTTATGATTTTTTGCGGGTAAACAGCTTGCCAATTCGCTGTACCAGTTGCTTTTCCTTTTCCCAAAAAAAGCGGAACTGCCCAAAAATAAAGCCATACACCAAGAGCATAATTTGGTACAAGGGCAACACGAGAAGCAAATAGGCAATGGTGTTTCGCAGCCCTTGGTCGCCCCCTCTTTCAATGCCAAAAAAAGCAAGGAGCGGGTTTTTGATCAATAAAATGGTCGTGCCCGTACAGGCAAAGACTAGCAAAACCAAAAGCACTTGGGTCAAGCTTTTCAGTTGCCATTTGCTTTGAAGACGTTGCAGAAATCCAGGTTTGGGAGAAGTCATTATTCTATTTTTATTTACCAGGTAAAGACCCCCTCATTGAGGTTTTTCAATGCTTGTACTTTGAATTGCGCATCGATCAAGATGGATACATTGTGCTTGCTTCCGCCAAAAGACACCATCCGAACGGGAATATCTACCAAGGAATACATGACGGATTGAATCGCCCCTTTCGTTTCGGCAACTTGATTTCCTACCACACACACAATGGCCTGATTGGAGTCCACCTCCACCGTACCAAAGCGTCGTAGCTCTTCGACAATTTGGTCTAAATGACTCAAGTCATCGATTGTCACCGACACCGCCACTTCGGAGGTAGTGATCATGTCAATTGGAGTCTTGAAGGATTCGAAGACTTCAAAAATCCGTCTCAAAAATCCATACGCCAAGAGCATGCGACTGGATTTAATGTTGATGGCAGTAATGCCATCCTTGGCAGCAATGGCTTTTACTCCCGTTTCGGCCACTTCTGCCTTGATCAGGGTACCTGCCGCAGCGGGGTCCATGGTGTTCAGAAGTCGTACTGGCACATTGTGCAATTGGGCTGGCCAGATGGAGGCCGGATGGAGTATTTTAGCCCCAAAGTAGGCCAACTCGGCGGCCTCATCGAAGGAAAGCTCTGCGATGGGACGCGTACGGTCCACGACGCGGGGATCGTTGTTGTGCATGCCATCAATGTCGGTCCAAATCTCGCAAACGGAGGCCTGGATTGCTGCCGCCACTAGGGAAGCCGTGTAATCGCTTCCTCCGCGCTTCAGGTTGTCCACCTCGTTGCGGTGATTTTTACAGATATAGCCTTGGGTGATGAAAAGCTGCTGATCTGGGTATTGGGCAAGTATCGCCTTCAATCGCTCCGAAATTTTACCCAGCTCCGGCTCGGAGTTTTCGTCGATGCTCATGAAGTCTAGTGCAGGCAACAGCACTGCAGGTATTTCGAGTTCCTCGAGAAGCGTATAAAATAGTTTGGTGGATAGCAGTTCCCCTTGAGCCAAAATATCCCGTTGGATAGCCTCGTTGAAGGAGATTTTGAGTAGGATGTTGAGAAACTCAAAATGCTCTTTTAGAATGTCCTCTGCTTTGACTCTTGCAGCAGAGCTATTCAAAAGTTCCGGATAAAAGTTCAAATAATGGGAGTGCAGCGCATCAATCCGCTCGTTAGCAAGGGACTTATCGGCAGCCGCCAAGGCTTCGCCGATACCCACTAGGGCATTTGTGGTACCGGAAAGGGCAGATAGAACTACTACAGTGGGTTCAGTACTTCGAGTGATCAGGTCCTTAACTTGATGCATCCGTTCGGGACGACCTACGGAGGTCCCTCCAAACTTCATTATTTTCACGCGTTAATCAGCTAAATAGGTTAGAATCCAAGCATTTTAATGGCCGTAATCGCAGCCTCATCACCTTTGTTGCCATGCTTTCCTCCCGCACGGTCTAGGGCTTGCTGCTGGGTATTTGGGGTGAGCACACCGAAGATGACCGGTTTGTTGTATTTCAAACTTACCTGTGTGATGCCATGCGCTACGGCATCGCAAATAAAATCAAAGTGGCGTGTTTCCCCCTGAATCACACATCCTAGGCAAATCACCGCATCGATCTGCTCATCTTGCGCACACCACTGAGCGGCTAGGGTAAGCTCGAAGGATCCTGGAACCTGCTTGCGAACAATGTTTTTGGGATTGACACCATGCTGAACCAAGGTTTCATAAGCACCAGAATACAAGGACTCGGTCACCTCCGCATTCCATTCGGATACCACAATCGCGAATCGCTTTTTGGAGACGTCAGTTAAGTTCGTGGAGCTGTAGTCGCTGAGATTTTTTTGGGAACTGGACATAAGAAAAGATGGGGTAGTAAGGGGTTAAAACAAAAAAGAGTAAGACACCAAGCGCCTTACTCTTCTAGTATGCATTTACAAAGCATTACTTAGCGGCAAGGCCTTCCAAGCGTGCTTTATGTTTTCGTGCCGCAGCAAATTCAAAAGACTCGTAGTATTTCTCTTCGATCTCGGTATAGGTCTTGATTGCATCTTCTACTTTACCTGCTTCTTCCTGAGCTACTGCTAGCTTGGCGAGGTATTTTGGAGACATAAACTTGTTTTCGTTCGTACGAGCAGCTTTGGTGTATTGTGCAATCGCCTCTTCGTTTTTGCCCAACTCCAAGTTTGCATCACCAATCAACGAATACGCTTTGGCCTGTACCAAGTAATCATCTGAAGAAAATTCTTCCAAGTGCGTCAACGCATCTTCAAATTTCTTCTGCGAAAGGTAAATGGAACCAGTATAGAAATGCGACAAGTTGGCCGCATCTGTACGAGGGTAGTCTTCAATGATAGTCAAAAAACCCTTGTTGATGCCATCTCCATTAAGCGCAAAGTCTACGCTATCCTGCTCAAAAAAATACACCGCCTGAAACATCTCTGCTTGGGCTTTTTCATTTTGTTGTTGGGTATTGTATTGGAAAAATAGAACGCCTCCAATCAATACTACAGCTACCGCAAGGATACCTGCCAATATTTTGCTGTTACTTTTCAAAAAATCCTCACCTGGAACTAGCTTCTCTGCGATTACCTCTGGGTTTTCGATTAGTTCGTTTTGCTCTGATTTTTTTGTCTCTTTCTTAGCCATGTTGCTGAATTTTCGGTCGCAAATATACGGTTTTTATCAATTGCACAAGCCGTTACCTGTGGTTGCCTTTCGGATTTATTCCATGACGAAAGGATAGTCCTCCTGAACGTATACGTCCTTGAAGGCATCCATGCCATCTGGCCAAGGAGACTCCTCAGCAAACTTCACTGCATCCTCCACTTGGGTTTTTACTTTTTTATTGATTGCTTCAATCTCTGCTTCGCTTAGAATTTCGTTTTCACGAATAGTAGACAGCACCTGCTCGATTGGGTCGCGCTGCTTGTACTCTTCTACTTCTTCCTTGCTGCGGTATTTTTGAGGGTCGGACATGGAGTGTCCTTTGAATCGGTAGGTTCTAAATTCCAATAGCGTTGGACCATCGCCGCGACGCGCTCTTGCAGCAGCCTCAGCTACCGCCTCGTGAATGGCTTCTACATTCATTCCATCCACAGGGAAAGAAGGCATGTCGTAGGCCTCACCGATCTTATACAGTTCAGTTACATTGGAGGTACGCGCTACAGAAGTTCCCATGGCATAGCCATTGTTTTCGATTACGAAAATCACCGGGCTCTTGTAAAGCATAGCCAAGTTGAAAGCCTCGTGCACTGCTCCTTGACGAAGTGCGCCATCACCCATTTTGGCAATGCACAAATTTTTGGTGCCCGCATATTTTTCTGCAAAGGCAACGCCCAAACCCATCGGGATCTGTGCTCCTACAATTCCGTGGCCGCCCAAGAAGTTTCGCTCTTTATCAAAAATGTGCATGGAACCCCCCTTGCCTTTGGTGGTACCGGTGGCTTTGCCGTATAGCTCTGCCATGATAGCTCCAGGATCTGTACCTAGGCCTAGTGGGTGTGCATGGCAACGGTAAGCAGTGATCCACTTATCGTCTTTGGTCAAAGCAGTGATTGCTCCAGAAGCACAAGCTTCTTGGCCAATATATAAGTGACAAAATCCTCTGATCTTCTGTTGGCCATACAATTGACCTGCTTTTTCCTCAAAACGTCTCATTAAAAGCATGCTTTCGTACCAGAAAGCATAGGTCTCTTTGGAGTAGTTTACCTTGGTCTTTGCCGCTGCAGTTTTCTTTGCCATAGGGTACTGATCAAAATGTGCTATTTTAGGCCTCAAATATAGCAATCCCGACCTAAAAATTAGGATGACTTGCAAATAATTCGCCGCTCACATGATTTTGGAGTCCCTAGACCTCATTCAATTTAAAAACCACCTCCACAGCAAACTGACCTTCAGCCCGCAGATCAATTGCTTGTTGGGAAGGAATGGGAGCGGAAAAACGAATGTATTGGACGGCATCCATTACCTCTCCTTGACCAAAAGTGCCTTGCAAAGCAGCGATGCACTGAGCGTTCAACACGAAAAGGAATTCTTCACGCTAATTGGAAAGTTTAAAGTGGAATCCAATCCACTGGAAGTTCGCTGCACCTTGGAGCAGGGAAAAAAGAAACAGATTTTCCAAAACGGAAAGGCCGTGGACAAGGTCAGCGACCATGTGGGGAAAATTCCCTTGGTTTTAATTGCGCCAGACGATACCGAGCTGATCAAAGGAGGTAGTGAAGGGCGGCGAAAATTTTTTGATGGCCTACTCGCCCAATTGGACCACCCCTACTTAGAAGAACTGATCCGCTACCACCATTTTCTCAAACAGCGCAATGCCCTGCTGAAGCAATTTGCAGAGACCGGTCGGCGTGACCTCACCTTGCTGAGTACTTACGATGAGGAAATCATTTCCTTGAGTCAGTCCATTGCGAAGCGAAGGGCAGCTCTTTTGGAAGAAATCGCTCCTTTACTCCAGCACTATTATGAGAAGCTCTCGATGGGTAGAGAAAAAGTAGCCTTGCACTACGAAACCGAAGCCTTACGTGTGGACTTTCCAGACTACTTCCTTCGGCTACGTCAAAAGGACTTTGTGACCAAAAACAGCAATGCAGGAATCCATAAGGATGATTTCGAATTTCAGATCGATGGGCATCCCTTGCGCAAATTGGGCAGCCAAGGGCAGCAGAAGTCCTTTATCATTGCTTTGAAGCTGGCACAGTTTGCCCTGTATGAAAAAGCCAAGGGGGAAAAACCCTTGCTGCTGCTCGATGATATTTTTGACAAGTTGGACGAGGAGCGAATCGGCATGCTGATGCAGCTGGTATCGCAGGGCAACTTTGGGCAGCTATTTATTACGGATGCAAGGCCGGAGCGATCCAAGGAGATTCTCAGTAGACTTGATGCCGAAGTGGCTTTTTTTTATCTTGAAAATGGACAGGTGCTTTCTCAGGAAATTTGAGTATTTTCAGATTATGAAAACGACAACCACAAACTTGACAACGCTTGAAGAGTTTAAAGAAAAAAACTACGGCAAACGGGGAACAATAGCGCGTGACGAACTTGAGTCCGGCTATAAAGCCTTTCTGGCTTGTTTACGCAGGAATAAGTAGAAAAAATAAGGGGCCGAAGCCCCATTTTTTTTACCACAGTGTGATAGGATACTCTCCTTGCTGGTGGAGCTGCTGCAAAGCCTCGATCACCACAGGACGATCCTCGGTGTAAGTCACTCCAAACCAAGTTTTTCCACCTGGGAGAATTTCAAAGGCTGCTTTTTGGTCTTGAATCAAGTTGTTGGCTACTGTAGGAATGTAAAATTCCGACTTCAAGTTGCCTAGATTGGCTGGCAAGAACTCCTCCCACATCCTTTCAATTTCTTGAAACACGGATGGATGAAATCCCCAGAAATTCATACTTACAGGAGTATTTGGTGCAATCTCCAAGGCTTCTCCTTCCCCTCGACTGAGGATTTTAC
>JBIIGH010000210.1:0-4331 GCA_044236565.1 Algoriphagus sp.
CAATCACAAAGGTGCTGTAGTAGTCAAAAGGAAGGCTTAGGATATCTGAAACCACAAAGACCAACCCGAAAAAAAGGACGGAACTGCCTAAAGGGGGAAAACCCAAACTTCCAATCCAGGTGTCAATTTCCCCAAACCAACCTTGGGTAATGAAAAGTAAGGTCAGGAGAAAGGTAAAGCTGCTTGTAATTGCTTTAAACTTGAAATTATCCTTTTGGTAGGCTTTGGCTTCCAAAAGCTTCGCATCATTCAGGTATTCGGCAAGGATAGACGGCACCTGCTTCAGCGGCATAGAAACTTGCAGGTACTCCAAAATTTGGGGTACTACGAAGCCAAAAGTAAGGACCCCCAGGAGTAGGGAGGTCAATGTTTCTGATGCCATTACTTTTGTTTAGAATTTAGGACAAGGAAGGATGGTATCTCGACCAAGCGGCTTTCCTTGATTACGACCTGGAATCGTCCAGGAAAGACTCAACTCATGTGCACCTCCACTTTGGATGCCAAGTTGCGATACCGTGTAGTCAAAGCTATAGCCCACATTTAAGCCATTGAGCAAGTTGACGCCCACCATCATCACAATCGCGTCGCGGTTGCTCTGTCCTTCAACAGGCCGGAAGGGTAATCCTCGGTACCAAGCACCAAAAACAATGGGCTCTGCATAGAAATAGGCACCTAAATCCAGTTGTTCAAATGGTCCTTGCCTTTTGTAGTTGATGGTCGGGGTCAGGTAGCGCTGCTTGCTGAGGTGTGTAAAATCTCGACGCATGCCCCCTTGACCTAAGGAGATGCGGTAGCCTGCATGAAGGGATAGTTTCCGAGGCAAGGGGCTCAGCCCATCCACAAAAGACTGGTTGGGCTCGTTGAGATGGTGTGCAGAAAATCCGATCCAGGCATTTTCGGTAAACAATAAACCGCCTGCCGATAGCGAAAAAATACTCACTGGGTCCCCTAGCCCTGGAATATCGGCTCCAGGAAGTACTGGACCAGTAGGATCTAGGGGGTTGATTTGATTGGCAAAAATGAGGTTTTCATAAAATCCTATTTCCCTACGAATGTAGCTGGCCTGAAAGCCCGGTCGAAAATACAGATTGTCTGCCAGCCGCAACTCGTAGGAATACAGGGCAGAAACTGAGGTAGATCTTAACTTGGAAGCTCCTTCTGTATCCTGCATGACATGTACTCCTATTCCAGAATTGTATTCGGGCAGGTAGGTATCGTAGTAGGCAGAAAAAGTGGTAAATTGGGCCTCAATGGAGGGCCATTGGTTTCGGTAATTAAATCCCACACGTCCCATCAACTCGGCACCTGCCATGGCCGGATTGAGAAAAAGCGGTGCTGCGTAATACTGACTGTATTGGGGATCTTGCGCAAAGGCCCTAGAAATGGGAGCTAAGCCCAAGGCAATAAAAAAAACAAATGTCAGCAGAGACCGTAACACGAAATAGTTCGTTTATTTGAATACGTACTAGCCTTCTAAACGACACCATCAGGTGGTTGTTGTAGAAGTAGCGCTAAAAATATGAAAAGCAAGGGTAATTCCATACGTTTTTTCCTACTATTTGCAGGGCTCTCCCTGCTGCTGGCCCTTCCGTGGAGTCAAGTTATTTTGGCGCAAGGATACAACAACAACGAATGGATCTTTGGAAATTGCAGTTCTGGAGGCCATCCTTACCTCTCCTTTGGGAAGGGGCAAACTGCTGCGGTACAAACCCTCCCTGCTTCGGTGATTGGCGGAGCCTTCAACAATGCCATTGCCATTGATCCCATCACGGGCCAACCCTTATTCTATACCAATGGGGAACTAGTCTACGATTACTCGGGTAATCCTATCGAAGGATCTGCACCTGGCCTTCGGGGTGATTTTCAAGGAAGACAAACGGTAGCCACGGGATTTTTGGAGTATAATCCAAGCGGCAACAAGCTCTTCTACATCTTTTACCTCTCCCTCGCTGGGCAACTTCAGTATGCGCTAGTAGACATGAATGCAATGGGCCAAGCGACGGGCACACAACCTCCACTTGGAGAAATCACGAGCAAAGACCAAGTCATCGGACCTGGGCAAGGAGCTGTGCTGGTAGTCAAAACTCCCAGTTCCCCTTCCTACCTAATTAGCTTTGCAGGGGGCAATCTCCAGTCCCGCAGGATAGCAACCCCAGCTGGGTCTTTTACCCTGACAGGTACTGCAGCCATTCCCTTTACTCCCAAAGCAATCGTGTTTGAGGAAGGCAGCAGCCGCTTACTGCTACTTCCACCCAACCCAGGAGATGACTTACTCCTACTATCCTTTGATTCCAGCACAGGCACTTTTGGGAGTCCTGTGGCGCTCAGCAATTCTGGCGGTTCGGAACCTATCTTTGGTGCAAATTTTTCGCCAGCCGGAGATTTTATTTATTTCTCACGAGGTACCAATCTTTTTCGAATTCCAAGCGCCTCCCCAACCGCGATTCCTGAACAAGTACCGCTTGCTCCAGGCATTCACCAAGTGTACGATGTCAAAACAGGCCCAGACGGCTACCTCTACTACCTCTATGAAGCTGTCCCTGGAGGCCCACAGTTACTGGGGCGCCTAAAAAATCCGAATGCACTCACCATAGCTACGGGAGGATTGGAGGAAAATCCTTTTGCAGGAAAAAGTTTTTGTGGACGCATCTTCCCCGTATTTGCCCCCAATGCCGACATTGAGCCTGCCGTGGATTTTTCCTGGGACCCCGAAGAGCCCTGTGCCAACAATCCCGTGCAGCTGACCAGTGAAATCACGCCTGCCAACTACCGCCCACTCTCTTTCAATTGGGAGTTTTCTCCTCCACTCACTGATGCGGATGGAAATCCCCTACCTGCAGACTTTAATCAAGAACATTTTCTCGTTCCTGCCGATGCAGCCACCGGAAGCAGCTTGGAGGTCACCCTTACCGTCACCTTTCCAGATAGTACCACCAAAGTGGTAACCAAAAGCATCACGCTCACTGAAAACGAACTTCAGGC
This sequence comes from Algoriphagus sp., assembly GCA_044236565.1. GTDB lineage: Bacteria > Bacteroidota > Bacteroidia > Cytophagales > Cyclobacteriaceae > Algoriphagus. Next base: position 2,983 of record JBIIGH010000210.1, read on the forward strand.
TAATTTTTCCCCTTCAGACACTACCCTCTGCGAATCCTGCATCGACCTCGATCCCCTGCTACAAGCACAGTCAGGGGGAGGTGCCGGCGGAGGTGGAGCGGGTGGAGGAACTGGCGGTGGCGCGGGTGGCGGCACCAACTACGAGTACTTTTGGTCCAACAAGCGTGAAGAAGGTTGGATAGGCAAAGCAGGGAATGAAGTTTGTAAACCCGGATTGTATTGGGTTTTGGTGCGGGAACCTGGATCTTCCTGCTATGCCTATGCAGAAATCCGCATCAAAATGTGGGATGTGCCCGACCAAAGCAATAATATCTGGTACTTTGGAAATGGAGCCGGATTGGATTTCAATCCAGATCCAGACGATGAGACTGCACCCGTACCACGTCCGATAGCAACTGCTCATCCGCAAAGCATCCCTGCCGGCACCTCCACGATTTCCGATCAAGCGGGACAAGTACTCTTTTTCACCGATGGACAGTCCGTATGGGGCCTCAATGGCACTCTGATGGAAAATGGCAGTGCCATCGGAGGCAGCAACACGGCAAGTCAAGCCGTACTGGCAGTGCCAGTGCCTACACAATCGACGCTATTTTACCTGTTTACCACCCAAAGCAGTGGAAGCGGCACCAATGCGGTCAGCTATTCCTTGGTGGACATCAAAGCCGAAAATACCACGGGAGTCGGGAATGTGGTCACCAAAAACAACTTCCTTTTCAGTCCCTCCACGGAACATAGCGCAGCACTTAGCGCCGGCGATACAACCTGGGTGGTGTTCCACGAACTAGGAAACAATACTTTTCGGGCCTATCCCGTATCCAGCCAAGGAATCGGGCAATCCGTGAATAGTTCGGTAGGGAGCATCCATGGCTACAATTCTGGCGTGGGTGCGATGAAATTTAGCCCAGATGGCAGCAAGCTCGCCATTACCATTTCCGAAGGGGGCTGTAACCGAACAGAAATTTTTGAGTTCAACCAACAAACCGGCGCCCTTACCGAATATGCCCTCCTCGACCTAGGCTGTTCGGGAGATATTTATGGACTCGAATTTTCTTCGGACTCCGACCGCATCCTCGTTTCCTACCGAAATGGAGGACAAGGCATCGAAGAATACATCATCAAGGAGGTAACTTCGGGCTGCCCTTCCTGTTTTGCCACAGCTACAACTGCAGCAGCAAGAGCTACTTGCATCCTCTCTACAAAAAAAGTACTCAGCGGCACCGCTGGCCTCAACTTGGGAGCCCTGCAAATCGCTTCTGATGGACAGGTCTATGTGGCCGTGGTGGGCAGCAACCGAATTGGACAGATCCAAGTAGGTACCGGATGTACCCAAGCAAGCACCTTCAACCAAG
>JBIIGH010000211.1:0-4319 GCA_044236565.1 Algoriphagus sp.
TGAAGCCCACCGTTTTCAATACCGCACCTCACGAGCCTTACTGAATCTAGGCTATTCACTGACCGAAGAAGGAAAGTTCCAACTGATCCATTACTTGTCACTAGGCTTGGGTTACATGAATGTGCAATTGCTTCCTGAGGAGCAATCCAAGGACTTGAAAACTTTTCTCAAAGATCCAGGCCAAGGGTTTGTGTTGAGGGAAAATGACATTCAAAAAGGGACGCGTTATTATGGTAATTTTTTAACTGAAATTGGATTCCAGCTTTCCTATGATTTTCCCATTCCCAATCGAAAGGAAGCACTCGAAATCATTGCCAAAGCGGGATATGCATTTAGTCCATTTGAAGACAGTTGGAACTTAAATGGAATATCCTTCGATAACGCGCAAGCAGGGGCGTTTTTTAGGGTAGGAACTGGAATTAGTCTTCCAGACCGCAATTTTTTTTACAAGGATGCGACGATTGGCATCTCCATGCTGCGAGGCTTTTACTTTTCCAAGCCTGAAAAATTCAATTCCTACTTACGAGAAGAGGGATACCAAGCCTTTGAAGGCGCCCCGTCTCAGTTAGGAATTCGGGTTTTAGGAGAAACAGATGGTCTACTTTATGGGATGGATGTGTTTAATGTGGCACAACATGGTCGGGCGAGTACGACGCAGTCTCATAGTTTGAATAGCCTTCGAATCTATGCCAATGTGGGTAAAAAATTCTTTCAATATAAAAATTGGGGGATAGGGGCCTTGGGAGGTCTTGGCTATGGCAACTTGAGGTATTCACTCCTTCAGGATGTGAAGCCCGATTTTCCAGCCTTGTTAGATAACCGGAATTACGATGGCTATCTGCGCAATTCAGGCATATTTATCAAGCCAGAGGCCTTGCTAGAATATGGCTTGCCCATGATGAAAAGAAAGCTTTTTGATTTGGTTTTTACAGCTTCCGCAGGGTATGAACTGGCTTTTCCAGGATTCAAACTCGGAGGGGTGTCCATGCATTCCTATCAGTCAGGTCCCTTTATGTCGCTAGGGGTAGGAATCCGTCCCTAATAACATTCTGTTTTTTTCAAAAAAACTATTTTTTTTCGGTAAAAAAGGGGGGGGGTATCCTTCGTTTATTCGAATTTTTACCTTACTTTTGCAGCTACTTATCGAGAAAGACCGAGGGATGGGCCCTACGACGTCTTAGCAACCTGTAATCAAGGTGCTAACTCCCCTCTTGGATATGCCAAGAATAGATGAGAAGAACTGTAAATTGACCTACTTTTCTCCGTGTTTTGCTCGATTAGTTTTTTGAACGTAACCAACAAATGAGACAAAACAGAACGGACCAACTGCTCCAAGCAGTTAAAAACAGAATCTTAATCTTAGATGGTGCCATGGGTACCATGATCCAGCGCTACACGCTGACGGAAGAAGATTTTCGAACACCAGCTTTAAAAGATCATTCTAAGTCCTTAAAAGGCAATAACGACCTACTTTCCTTAAGCAGGCCGGACATCATTCGTGCAATCCATGAGGAGTACTTAAAGGCAGGTTCGGACATCATTGAAACGAATACTTTTTCAGGAACGACCATTGCTCAGGAAGATTATGGATTGCCCCACCTGGCCTATGCCATCAATTTTGAATCTGCGAAGATTGCACGTGAAGTTGCGGATGCCTATTCTGCTGCTAACCCAGACAAACCTCGGTTTGTTGCAGGTGCAATGGGACCTACCAACCGAACTGCATCCATCTCCCCTGAAGTAAATGATCCAGGCTACCGCGCTATCACCTTTGATCAGTTGGCTGAGGCCTATGCGGAACAAGTGAGAGGCTTATTGGATGGTGGATCAGATATTATTTTGGTCGAGACAATTTTTGATACACTCAATGCCAAGGCGGCACTCTATGCCATTCAAGAAGTGTACGAAGAGCGTGGTATTTCCCTCGATCCACGAGAAGGAGGGATTCCAATTATGATTTCTGGCACCATTACGGATGCTTCTGGACGAACCCTCTCTGGACAGACTACCGAGGCATTTTTAATTTCGGTATCCCATGTGCCTCTGTTTTCTGTAGGCCTCAACTGTGCCTTGGGAGCCAAGGAATTGCGACCCTATCTTAAAGTACTCGCGCAAGAAGCTCCTTTTTACGTGTCTGCCTACCCGAATGCTGGTTTGCCCAATGAATTTGGTGCCTATGACCAAGGAGCAAATGAAATGGCGGATCAAGTACGAACCTTCTTGAAAGAGGGTATGCTGAATATTTTGGGAGGCTGCTGCGGCACTACTCCTGATCACATTCGTGCATTGGCCCAACTGGCTGCTGAATTTAGCCCTAGACAACTTGATCAACTAACGGAAGAGGAGGAGCAACATGCCTAAGCAAAACTATTTAAAGCTATCTGGACTTGAGCCCTTGGTGTTTACACCAACGATCAATTTTGTGAATATCGGGGAACGAACCAATGTCACTGGATCCAAAAAGTTTGCCCGCCTCATCCTAAATGGACAATACGACGATGCCTTGGACATCGCCTTGGATCAGGTTCGTGGTGGTGCACAGGTATTGGACGTGTGTATGGATGAGGGGATGCTCGATGGGGAATTTGCCATGGTACGTTTTCTCAACTTGATTGCCTCCGAACCGGAGATCAGCCGTATTCCAATCGTGATTGATAGTTCCAAGTGGAGCATCATCCTTGCCGGCTTAAAGTGTGTGCAAGGCAAAGGAATTGTGAACTCCATTTCCTTGAAAAATGGGGAAGAAGAATTTATTCAACAGGCCAAGACCATCAAGAAATTTGGTGCTGCGGTTGTGGTTATGGCTTTCGATGAGAATGGACAGGCCGATACCTACGAGCGACGCATCCAAATCTGTGAGCGAAGCTACCGGATTCTGGTGGATCAGGTGAAGTTCAATCACCAAGACATCATTTTCGATCCCAATATTTTCCCGGTAGCAACCGGAATGGATGAGCACCGGAAAAATGCGATTGACTTTTTCAATGCAACACGCTGGATCAAACAAAATCTACCTGGAGCCAAAGTAAGTGGTGGGGTCAGTAACGTGTCGTTTTCCTTCCGAGGAAACGATCCCGTACGTGAAGCCATGCACGCTGCGTTCCTCTACCATGCGATACAACATGGGATGGACATGGGAATTGTCAACCCTTCCATGCTTGAGGTGTATGCCGATATCGATAAAGAATTGTTGGAGCGGGTGGAAGATGTGTTGTTTGATCGTAGAGCCGATGCGACTGAACGACTGCTTGACTTTGCCGAAACGGTTAAGTCAGCGGATAAAAAAGAGGTGGTCAACGAGGCCTGGAGATCCGCTCCTGTAGCCAAGCGAATTGAACATGCTTTGGTAAAAGGAATCTTGGACTTTATTGTAGAGGATACGGAGTCGGCACGCCTTGAATTGGTCAATCCATTGAAAGTGATCGAAGGTCCTTTGATGGATGGGATGAATGTGGTTGGGGACTTGTTTGGTGAAGGAAAAATGTTCCTTCCTCAAGTAGTCAAATCTGCTCGTGTCATGAAAAAGGCAGTGGCTTACTTAGAGCCATTTATGCCACTTCCTGAAGAGGGTCAAGAAGCATCTTCCTTGAAGAAGATTCTATTAGCCACCGTAAAAGGTGACGTACATGACATCGGTAAAAATATCGTAGGTGTGGTGTTGGCTTGCAATAGCTACCAAATCATTGACTTAGGCGTGATGGTAGATGCGCAGAAAATCATCGATGAAGCGATAAAAAATAAGGTAGACATCATTGGATTGAGTGGTTTGATTACCCCATCCCTAGATGAAATGGTCAATGTGGCTTCTGAAATGGAGCGACAAGGCCTTACCATTCCGTTGCTAATCGGTGGAGCCACTACCTCGAGAATCCATACTGCTGTAAAAATTGACCCGATGTATTCGGGAGCGGTGGTGCATGTCAGTGATGCAAGTAAGTCAGTGCCGATTGCAGGGGAGTCAATTTCCCCAGAAACCCGTGATTCGTTCCGAATTCAACTAAAGGAAACCTATCGAAAGCTTCGAGAAGAGCACGAAGCGAAGCAGACGGTGAAGCAGTTGATCAGCTACGAAGAGGCAAAAAATAACCCGGTAGCCATTAATTGGGAAGGAACCAGCCCTGTTGCACCAAAAGTATTGGGACGCACAGTCCTTGAGGATCTTGATTTGACAGTTCTTCGAGAATACATTGATTGGACACCTTTCTTCAGTACTTGGATGCTTGCAGGCAAGTACCCTAAAATCCTGAAAGATGAGGTGGTAGGAGAAGAGGCCACCAAACTATTTGCTGAAGCGCAAACAATGTTGGACACGCTGATCC
>JBIIGH010000212.1:0-4230 GCA_044236565.1 Algoriphagus sp.
TAGTTCCACCTCATTTTTGAAACTTAACAACAATTAACCCGGTTTTGGGAGAAAACTTGTATCTTTTTAAATACATTTAACGTAAAGTTTCTAGACTTTATTGTACCCACATCAGACTTATTGAGTGCCTAATTTTTATGAACACCCGATTGCTCAAATTGACCTATATGCTGCTGCTTCTGTTCCCGATTTTTGCGGGTGCCCAGCAGGTACATGTCTTGAGCGAAGCGGTAGAATTTTCAGGTAAAATTGGTTCTTCCCAGCGGAAAACAGTACTCCTTCACAACGAGTCCTCCCAGCCGAAAACATTCCTATTGCGAAACATCAAGGGGAGCATTGGCTCGTCTCAAAAGATGCGCATTTGTTTGGGTGACCAGTGTTTTGATCCGAAAAAAGACCTGGCAAAGGTGATGTTGAAACTAGCTCCTGGGGAGATTTATACGGACCTCTATTTAGAATTTGAATTAGGCATTGCGGAGACTTTAGGAAGTTTTGATTTGGTGTTTGTGAATAGTGAGGCGCTGCGCGATTTTTTTGTAGTGGAGGCGAAATATTCCGTGTCAAGTGAGCCAAAAGCAGATTTTTCGCACAAAGACATCAAGTTGGGAGATATTTATCCCAATCCTAGCAACCGGGTCGCGCAATTGGATTATACCCTCGCCAATCCAAAATCCAAAGCTAAAGTCACTGTTACCAGTTTCATAGGTAACCCCATAGCGGAATACGAATTGGATCCTACACGAAATAGTTTGGTCATTCATGTAGCAGACTTCCAGCCAGGGGTGTATTTCTACACCTTATTTGTTGACAATAAAAACGTGGTCACTAAGAAATTACAAGTGAAAAAGTAAGGCGTCTCATCGAGGCTATTTCATTTGAAATCTTACAATTATCCCTTATATTTGCGGTCCTTAAATTAATCATGCGTCACTATTCGATCTTCTTTGTATTCGTCTTGGTTCTCCTTGGAGCCTGTGGACCTTTTGCCAAGTTGGAAAAAAGCACCAACTGGGAGGAGCTGTACAACGGTGCAAACAAATATTACCAAGAAGGCGAGTACAACAAAGCGATCATCTTGTATGAAAAGGTTCTTCCTGTCATCAAGGGATCTGAAAAGGCAGAAATGGCAGAGTACAACTACGCCAACTGTCACTTCAAGACCAAAAGGTACATCGAGTCTGCAGGGTATTTCAATACCTTCTTCAAGACCTATAACCGAAGTGCGCTAGCGGAAGAAGCCTTATTTATGCATGCTTATTCCCTGTACTTGGACGCTCCAGATTACAACTTGGATCAGCAGAGCAGCAAAGAAGCGGTCACGGCCATTCAGCAATTTGTAGGCAAATTCCCTGGTTCTGCCAGCTATGAGCGTGCCATGGACATGTTGAAGGATTTGGAGTCTAGATTTGAGGAGAAAGCCTTCAGCGAAGCTGAAATGTATTACCGATTGAAGGAAGGTTTGAGGCCAGGTGATTTTTACAGGGCCTGCATCATCAACTTTCAAAACTTTGCCAAGGACTATCCAGAAAGCAAGCGAAACGAAGAGTTGGCCTACCGCTTGGTAGAAGTGGGTTATGCCTACGCCAAAAACAGTGCGTTTAACAAGAAAGAGGAGCGTCTGAACGATGCGTTGAAGTTTGCATCTAATTTTTACCGAAGGTATGCAGCCAGTGGGTATTTGGGAGAGGTCAAAAAATTAGAAGCGCAAACCAAAGAAGAAATTCAGGCCTACAACAAACAGAAAAAAGAGATTGCAGATAAAAAAGCTGCAGAAGAGGCGGCAACAACTACCACCTCAAATTAATTTAATCACACGCATTTAAACACAAAACTATATGGCTGTTAATCCATCAATCATCACCAGAGACCTAGATAAAATCGCCGATCAAACAGGCAACATCTATGAGTCGATTCACATCGTGGGTCAGCGTGCAAAGCAAATTTCTTCAACCTTGAAGGAAGAGCTGAATAACAAGCTTTCTGAGTTTGCTTCTACCGTAGACAACTTGGAAGAAGTATTCGAAAACAAGGAGCAAATCGAAATCTCCAAGTTTTACGAGAGAATGCCTAAGCCAACTTCTTTGGCAATGGAAGAATTTACTGAAGGAAAAATTCACCACAGGTATCCAACGCAAGAAGGAGCGGAGTAATTCCCAATGAACCTGCAAGGCAAACGAATTTTAGTCGGTGTTACGGGCAGCATTGCCGCCTACAAAACAGCGATTTTAACGCGCTTGCTCATCAAATCTGGAGCAGAGGTACAGCTAGTAGCGACTACTTCTGCTCTTGATTTTATTACCCCCCTCACCTTAGCGACACTCTCCAAACGTCCGGTGCTGTCTGCTTTTTTTGAAAAAAATACCGGACAATGGCACAATCATGTGGAGCTCGGCCTTTGGGCTGATTTATTTTTAGTGGCTCCACTGAGCGCGAATACACTCGCCAAATTTGCCCAAGGAGGATGTGATAATTTACTAACTGCTACCTACCTCTCTTGCCGCTGTCCGGTGATGCTTGCGCCAGCTATGGACTTGGATATGTACCAGCACCCCTCCGTGCGGGCCAATCTGGAAAAAGTAGCTTCCTTTGGAAATAGTGTGTTAGATGCCGAAACAGGTGAGTTGGCCAGTGGGCTTTCTGGTCAAGGACGCATGATGGAGCCAGAGCATATCCTAGAGCAGGTGATTCAATTTTTTAATCCCAAGAAGGATTTTTTAGGCAAAAAAGTCCTGATTACCTTGGGTCCAACTCAAGAAGCACTTGACCCTGTTCGATTTTTGAGCAATCATTCCAGTGGAAAAATGGGCTATGCCCTAGCCAAAGCATTTGAAGCCCAAGGTGCAGCTGTTACCCTAGTCGCAGGTCCAGTTTCCTTAAAGTTGGACGAAAGTCGATTTGAGGTACATCGAGTGACCACTGCAGCCGAGATGTTTGAAGCAGCCAAATCCCGGCATGAACAGATGGATGTAGTCGTATTTGCCGCAGCAGTGGCAGATTTTAGGCCTGAAAATGCAGCTGTTCAAAAAATAAAAAAGGCAGGGGAAGAACTTACGCTTCGCTTGGTCCCAAATGTGGATCTTGCCTTTGAGCTTGGGAAAACAAAAAGCGCCAAACAGATTCACGTGGGTTTTGCCTTGGAAACAGAGCAGGAAGAAGCGAATGCCAAAGCCAAATTGGAACGCAAAAACTTTGATTTGGTCGTGTTGAATTCAGCAACTGAGGATGGAGTAGGTTTTAAGCACGACACTAACCAGGTTCGTATTTTTCATAAAGGAGGAAATGAAGTTCAGTCCGCTCTTTTGCCGAAGGATGTGATTGCGGAACTTATTTTGGAAGAAGTCAAAAAAGCTGCTTCTTGACGAGGAGCTAAAGATTTTTTGTAAGTTTAGTACATGAAAAAAGGGATACTCATCCTAGTTGGAATTCTTGGATTTTTAATAGAGAGCAAGGCTCAAGAGCTGGATTTTAGGGTCATTATCAATAGTGATCGTTCTAGATTTCAAAGTACAGACGTCTTTAGCCAGATGAAAACCAGCTTTGAACAGTTTTTGAATGGGAGAACCTGGACTTCAGATGAATTTAGGCCCGAGGAGCGCATCAAAGGAAACTTATTGATTACCATCAATCAGGTGCCTCAAATAGGGGTTTACAGCGCAACAGTTCAGGTGCAGGTGGTACGCCCGGTATATGGCACCAACTATGAGACAGTCGTGCTGAACTTTATTGATCGCAATTGGTCTTTTGAATACCAAGAATCACAACCTCTGGAATTCAACCGGGTTTCTTTTTTGAATAACATCAGTTCGCTACTTTCTTACTATGCGTACATCGCGCTGGGAATGGATTACGACAGCTTTGAACTGAAAGGGGGGAACCCCTATTTTGAAGTAGCGAATGATATCGTAAACAATGCCCAGCAATCGGGACGTGTCGGCTGGGTTCAAAATCCCAATGACCGAAGAAGTCGTTACTGGCTGATCAATGACATTTACATTTCAACCGTGTATGCCCCTATTCGGGAGGCGATTTATTTGTATCACAGGAAGGGGATGGACCAACTCGCTACCGCGCCAGAAGAAGCGTATAATTCGATTTTGGGAGCAATCCAACGCGTGGCGGAAGCCAATCGATTGCAGCCCAATGGGATCTTTACGATCAGCTTTGTTGATGCTAAAAGTGATGAACTGGTGTCCATTCTCAAGAATGCTCCATTTGACATTCGTGAACAAG
>JBIIGH010000213.1:0-4227 GCA_044236565.1 Algoriphagus sp.
CCAAATACGGGTTCGAAACCATATACATAGGCGACTACAAGGAATACAAAAACTCCGAGCACAAAACCATTGAGTAAGGCTACCAAAAAACCTTTGAAAAATCGTTGCCAAGGAGTGTCGTCAAAGGCAGATTTCGAAGCGAGGGACTGTACGATTAGGGAAGAGGCTTGAATTCCCACATTACCACCCGTTGCCGCGACCAAAGGAATAAATGAAGCCAATGCAAGGTACTTCGAAAGCCCTCCTTCAAAAAAGCCAATCAGTTTGGCCCCCATCAATCCTCCAATGACGCCAATCAAAAGCCAAGGCAAGCGAGCCTTGGAAATGGTAAATACAGAATCTGATTCTTCAATATCTGCCGAAACCCCGGCCATGGCTTGGATATCTTCTTCAGCTTCTTCTTGTACGACGTCCAAAATATCATCTACTGTGATTCGACCTACCAACTTGTTTTTGGCATTGACTACAGGTACCGATTCCAAGTCATACTTTCGCATCAAGGACGCTACTTCTTCTTGGTCCATGTACACCGGTACTGAGATCACCTCATCCTCCATGATACTTTCAATGGTGGTTTCTGAGGCAGAAAGAATGATTTTTTTGAGCGATACCCGACCGAGAAGCTGCTGCTTGTTGTTGACCACATAAATGGAGTAGAATTTCTCCACATTTTCTGCCTGTCTCCGGATTTCATTGATGGTTTGAACTACATTCCAGTTCTTATTGGCCCGGATAAATTCCTTGGCCATGATCCCGCCTGCAGTATCCTCCTCGTAGCGAAGCAATTCCAAAATTTGCTCCAGCTTGATTCGGTCGTCTATTTCAGCAATTACTTCCTCCCGTTCTTTTTCGGAGAATAAGCTGATTATGTCTGCGCCATCATCTGAGTCCATTAGCTGGATCCAGGAGGCAATTTCTTTTATTTCAAGCTCTTGAAGGACTTTCTCTAGGGTAGTATCATACAGCTCAATGACGATATCTGCTGCCAATTGACCTTCCATCAAACGGAGCACATAGATGGACTCGGAAGTTTCCAATTCATCCAAAATCGCAGCAATATCCGCCACATTGACTCCATCCAATGAATCTAAAATATAGGCAGTATCGGAAGCTGCTATCCCCGTTTGGAGACGCTCCAGATATTCTTTGGATAGCTCAAATTTTTTAATTGGCTCCACGACCTATTTCGATTTGTTGGGTCAAAAATACAAAATCAGCCACATCCAATTGCTCTGCACGCTTATCTAAAATCGGATTAGCCTTAAACTCTTCTGTAAGTTGGAATGATTTTAGGGAATTTCGAAGAGTTTTACGTCGATTTCCAAATCCACCTTTTACCACCTGAAGAAAAAGTTTCTCGTTGCAATCCAAGTGCTGCACTTGATTTCGCTTGAGCCGAATGACTCCAGAATTCACCTTTGGGGGAGGATTGAAGACCCCTGGAGGAACAGAGAAAAGGTACTCTATGTCATACCAAGCTTGGAGTAACACAGAAAGAATCCCGTATTCTTTACTCCCTTTTGGTGAGGCAATTCGTCGTGCCACTTCCTTTTGGAGCATACACACCACCTCCGTTACCTGATTTTTGTGTTCCAAGACCTTAAAGAAGATCTGAGAGGAAATGTTGTAGGGAAAATTGCCTGCCACTGCAATAGGAACCGCAAATGCGCTAGACAGGTCATACTTTAAAAAATCCCCTGCTATAATTCGGTCTTGTAAGTCCGGGTACTTCTGATTCAAATAGGCAATACTCTCTCGATCTATCTCAATCAGATGCACTTCTAAAGAGCCCTTTACCAGAAAATCTGTCAAAACCCCCATTCCAGGCCCTATTTCAAGCACCTGCTTCACTCCCATGTGGCCTTCTACCGCCTCAGCAATTCGCTCCGCGATGCTGAGATCAATCAAAAAATGCTGACCGAGATGCTTTTTAGGTTTGACCTTTTCCATCGTAACCCTCTGGTTTTTTTTTGTAAATTGCCGACCTAAAATTAAGGGATTATTCCCAGATGGCACGGAAATTTGTTTCGCGCCTCTGACCTACCTACCGCCATGCAAACAAAGAAACAAAGACCCATCCTAGGAATTAGTATTGGAGATATCAATGGAATTGGACCAGAGGTAATTCTAAAATCACTTGCTGATGCACGCGTTTTCAGCAATTTCACTCCTTTGATTTATGGGCATGGCAAAGCCTTATCGCACTACAAGAAGTTGATGAACCTGGAAGATTTTTACTTTACACAGGTTCGAAACCATGAGGAAATCCAACACCGGAAGGTCAACGTAATCAATTGCCTAGAAGAATGTCCTGAAGTCATTCCTGGGGTAGAAACGCAGGAGGCGGGAAAACTTGCACTCGCGTCATTTGCAGCTGCAGTGGAGGACTTAAAGGCTGGAAAAATCCAAGGATTAGTCACCGCTCCCCTTTCAAAAAGTAATGTCAACACCGAGTCAGTCCCATTTGTAGGGCACACGGAATATTTGATTGAAGCCACTGGAAGTTCCTCTGGACTGATGATGCTGGTAGGTGAAGACCTACGGGTAGCCTTAGTCACAGGGCATATTCCCCTGTCGCAAGTGGCTGCTGCAGTGACCAAAGAAAAAGTCATCGAGAAAACTAAGATTTTCATCAAAAGCCTAGAGCAAGATTTTGGGATCAATAAACCGAAAATTGCCATCTTAGGACTAAACCCACATGCAGGGGAAGATGGATTATTGGGTTCGGAGGAAGAAACAATCCTCAAGCCAGCCATTCAAGAATTGAAAGATGCCCGTCATTACGTTTTTGGTCCCTATCCGGCTGATGGCTTTTTTGGAATGATGCACCAACAAAAATTTGATGGAGTGCTCGCACTTTACCACGATCAAGGCCTGATCCCTTTCAAATCCATTGCTTTTAGTAGCGGTGTGAACTTTACAGCAGGGCTTTCGGTGGTACGTACTTCTCCAGATCACGGCACTGCCTATTCCATCGCTGGGAAGAATGAGGCGGACTGCTCCTCCATGAGAGCTGCACTTTTCCTCGCATCTGATATCGTGGAACGGCATTCACCGAGCACAGAATAGCCTTAAAAAGGAAAAAAGATCGATGAAGCCGAATTATATTTCAATTTCTGTTTCACTGATGATAAATTATTACCTAAATTTGCGGACTTAATTCGAAAGGAAGTAACGTGAAGTTTTGGAAAACCTTTGATATTGAAGTCATCAAATTTAAGGAAGGGCTACATGAAGTAGACTTCTCGATTGGAGATGCTTTCTTTCAGCAGGTAGAGGGAAACGACCTTTTGGAAAAAGGAAACTTAACCGCACGGGTTAAGATAGATAAAGGAGCAAATCTGATCGAACTAACTTTCCACATCGTGGGTAAGGTAACGTTGGTTTGCGACAGAAGTCTAGAAACGTTTGAACACCCCTTGGATTTCACTGAAAAGATGATCTACAAGTTTGGGTCAGAAGTAAAAGAAATAGACGAGAGCGTCATGATGATTACAAGGGATACTCCTTCCATCAATGTAGCGCAACTCATCTACGAATTTATTTTACTAGCTCTGCCCTTGAAAAAAATTCATCCCGATTACAAGAATGAATTGGACGAAGAGGACAATGAATTGGAAGGTGGTTTCGTATACCTAGACGAGGCCTCACCTGAAGATTCAGGAGAAGAAACAAAAGAAGAATCAACCACAGCAGTTGATCCCCGTTGGGAGAAACTCAAAAAATTAAAAAATAAAGAATAACCATAAATCAAGCATAAAATGGCACATCCTAAACGCAAAATTTCGAAAACCAGAAGAGATAAGAGAAGAACGCATTACAAGCTGGAGGCTCCTGGACTAGCAAAATGCCCTACTACTGGCGAAATGCACCTACCTCACAGAGCATTCTGGTTGGATGGCAAACTGTACTACAAGGGACAGGTAATCATCGAAAAAGAAATGAAAGCTTAATTTAGCTTCACCAATACCTAATTCCACTCCCAAAAGGAGTGGAATTTTCATTTTTATAAAACACAAGCAAGCTGATTCACAGACGCTTACCTTTACAAAATCAGAAGGCTTTGGCGTTCAGAGGGCATTGTGTTATTTTTGATCTCTCTGACTTCAAATACCTTTGACCTTTTCAAGGGATTTGAAAGAATGAAAAAAGAACTGAATCCGATACGATGGATAAATTAAGAGCAATGGTCACTGGCATTCACGGATATGTTCCTGAATACCGGCT
>JBIIGH010000027.1:0-15526 GCA_044236565.1 Algoriphagus sp.
TGGCATCGAACTGATCGTTCATCCCGATGGGAAAATCGAAAAAACAGCAATTGAAGCTGATGAAGAGATTTTTGAGGATCTCAAAGCCGATGAGTTCCAGGCCTGCAGTGCACTGGAATTTCAACTCCTCCTGGCAAAAGCCTAAGCAACTCCTAGTCACCAGCAACCCTTCTTTTCACGCGGATTAAGACAGAAAGGATACGCTGATTTAATTCATTCAGTCTGCGGGAAACGAATAGAAAATTTTCTTTATTTTCTGGGGGTCGGTTTTTTTTATTTTTTATTTTGTTTACATTATAAACATTAAAATGTTAAAAATATTAACATTTTAATCGACTGATTACAATCCCTCTCAGGGGACACTCCCTACAGCTCGTACTAATTTACCCAAGTCCATCTCACGGAGCTTCTCTGGAAGAAATCCTACTGCCTTGCTATGTTTCTCAATTGCCATACCTACTTCAGTTTCAAATACGGAACCCTTTCCGTGGACAAGCTCGTTGCCGAGGCAAAAAGCAAAAAGTTGGATGCGCTCGCCCTGACAGACATCAACAGCAGTGCGGCGGTATTTCCCTTTATCCGTGCGGCACAGAAATCAGGCATTCATCCGGTAATTGGGATCGATTTCAGAAACGGCATTGCGCAGCAATACATTGGGCTCGCACGCAATCAGGAGGGTATGTACGAACTCAACAAGCATCTCTCAGAGCATCTAATCCAGCAGCGCCCTTTTGCAGACAAGGCCCCTCCCTTTGCAAATAGCTTTGTGGTCTACCCTTTTCCGCCAACCTACTTTCCCTTAGCCGAACATGAATTTGTGGGCATTCATCCCAGCCAACTCAACAAGCTACATTCCTCTCCCTGGTACCGGAAACGAGAAAAGTTGGTGCTCCTGCAGCCGGTCAACTTCTCCTCCAAATTGGAGTTTAACGCGCATCGGCTCCTGCGAAGCATGGATCTGAATACGCTACTCAGCAAGCTGCCCTTGCAGGAGCAGGCAGATCCTACGGATCAGCTCTACGGCTATGCGGAACTCATTGCCCGTTGCGAAGACCACAGCTACCTGCTCCTCAATGCGCAGAAGCTGCTGGAGCAGTGCCAGTTTTCCTTCTACTTTCAGGCGATCAAAAACAAGCGAGACCTACTTGGTACTGGAGGGGAGGACTTTGAATTTCTGCGCCAAGAAACCCTCCGAGGAGCCCAGCAGCGCTATCCCCAGCTCTCTGCAGCCGTCAGCAAGCGCATTGAAAAGGAGTTGGAGCTGATCCAGCAAAAGAGTTTTGTGTCTTACTTCCTGATCAATTACGACATCGTGCAGTTTGCCCATCGCCGCAATTTCTACCATGTGGGCCGAGGATCTGGGGCTAACTCCGTGGTGGCCTACTGTTTGGGGATCACCGATGTGGATCCCATGGAGCTGGATCTCTACTTTGAGCGCTTCATCAACCTCTACCGAGAAAATCCACCTGACTTTGACATTGACTTTAGCTGGACCGACCGAGACGAGGTGTTTGACTACCTCTTTACCAAATACAACAAGGGGGAAGATGCTCATGTAGCGCTGCTGGGCTCCTATAGCACCTTTCAGTACAACTCCGTGATGCGTGAGCTCGGCAAGGTCTTTGGCCTACCCAAGGCAGAGATCGAATCCCTGCTGCAACAGGCTGACAAGGAAGGCTATCGCCCCGATGGATTGGGTAAGCTGATCCTCCGCTATGCCCAGGTACTGCATGACATGCCCTCTCACCTGACCATTCATGCCTGTGGGCTGCTGCTGTCGCACAAGTCGATGCATTACTACACGGCCACTAACCTGCCCCCTAAAGGGTTTCCGGTAGCTCACATCGACATGCACGTGGCCGAAGACATTGGCCTACACAAGTTTGACCTCCTCAGCCAGCGGGGCCTAGGCCATATCAAGTCCAGCCTGGAGTTGATCCAGAAGAACCAGGGGATTGCAGTGAATATCCGAGAAGTGAAAAAGTTTAAGGAAGACCTAAAAATAAAGGCGCTCCTTCGCAGTGGGCATACCATCGGCGCTTTTTATGTAGAGTCCCCCGCCATGCGCATGCTGCTGGCCAAACTGCAGGCCGACACCTATTTGGAGCTTGTGGCAGCCAGTTCCATCATCCGTCCTGGGGTGGCTCGATCGGGCATGATGCGGGAGTACATCTTGCGACATCGGGACCCAGAGCGCAGGAAGCAGGCCCATCCCGTACTGGCAGAGATCATGCCCGAAACCTACGGAATCATGGTCTATCAAGAGGATGTGATCAAGGTAGCACACCATTTTGCAGGACTGAGTCTAGCTGAAGCGGATGTATTGCGGAGGGGCATGAGTGGCAAATCCAGATCCAAGGACGAGTTTGAACGAGTTAGGACTGCTTACTTTGAAAACTGCAAGCAACTGGGGAGGCAGGATGCTGAGGCTACGGCGGTATGGATGCAGATCGAAAGCTTTGCAGGCTATTCCTTTGCCAAGGGGCATTCCGCTTCCTTTGCAGTAGAGAGCTACCAGAGTCTGTACTTGAAGGCTTATTTCCCCTTGGAGTTTATGGTAGGGGTGATCAATAATTTTGGTGGATTCTACTCTACCGAGTTTTACGTGCACGAGTTGCGCATGCAGGGAGCGACGATAGAAGCCCCTCACCTCAACGAGAGCGAGTACCTGACCAAAATCACTGGGACCACCGTGTACTTGGGCTGGATCCACCTGAAGCACCTTGAAAAAAAAACCATCGAGCGCCTCTTGCAGGAGCGGCAGGCGCAGGGTCCTTTTCTGGGGCTGGAAGACTTTGTGCGTCGGGTAGCCTGTGGATTGGAACAGCTCCTCATTCTGATTCGCATCCATGCCTTTCGGTTTACAGGAAAACCCAAGCAGCAGCTCCTGTGGGAGGCCCACTTTCTCCACCACAAGCAGGTGGTGGCACGACCTACGCAGGAGTTATTTGCAGCGGCGGGAGGAGGAAATTGGGGGGAAAGCTTGCCTCCTCAGGTGCCGGTATTGGAGGAACTCGATGTGCGGCAGGATATCTTGGATCAGATCGATATTTTGGAATTTCCACTTGAATCCCCCTTCCACTTACTCCAAGATCAAGGCATCCAAGGAGTAAAGGCGAGGGAGCTACAGCAGCAGCTAGGAAAAATCGTACAGGTGATTGGCTACCTAGTTACCGTCAAGTACACCCGAACAATCAAGGGGGAGGTGATGAACTTTGGCACCTTTATCGATCAGGAGGGCCACTGGATCGATACGGTTCACTTCCCTCCTACGGTCAAAAAGTACCCATTCAAGGGGCGTGCAATCTACTGCCTTGAAGGCAAGGTGGTGGAAGAGTTTGGCTTCTACTCCCTTGAGGTGCAGCGCATGGAGCGCATGGCTTATTGGAATGCGGAGGGGTAGGGATCTATTAAAAAATGAGGTGTGTTGGGCTGGATTCAAATACCAAACTTCCTAATCCTTTCCCTGAGTTTTTTCTTTTCGAGCCCTTTATCCACAGATTTCACGTTGCGCTCAAGTTTCTTGATATCTTCTTCAGCAGGCAGTTGTTCTGGTTTTATTCCACTTTTTGCAAGAAGCCCTCGAACATCTTGATTGTTTTTCACATGCTCATCCGTAATTCTTGATTCACCATTCAGATCATGCTGCTGCACATTGAAATTGGTGATTTCAGTTGCTAATTGTTTTGCAGTAATCGTAATCGTAGGTAGGAAATCTGCCAAGGGTCTATTTTCTGGAATTCCTAACTTCTTTTTCATAGCACTGGTGGTGAGCCCGCCAAATAATGCCCAATCCCCCTTGCTCCGAATGTTTGCAAAACCTGCATGGTCTACCCCTCTTTCATAGATGTTTTTGGAAAGCTCTAATTCGGTTGCCGCCAATTTTTCACGAGCATACAAGCGCTCATTCAGACGAATCCGTTCTTCGAGTAACTCTTGCTTCCTTGTTTGAATTGCAAAGTAGCTTTGTGCAAACGCGATTTATTCTTTTTTCGGGTCGCCATTTTGAGCAATCAGGTAACAAGCATAGCGAGTAAGCATGATATCCTCCTGTTTTCTCTCCGCTCCAGAACCGATTTTGACCATTTTGTTGACGTCAACGAAATGGTCTAGAACGGTTTCCTTCATGGTTTTGCAACTTTCCTTGGCTTTGTCTACCGCATTCACAAAATTTCGCCAATCTGTGTAGCCAAGAAGTTCTTGGAGTTCTCTTGCCAACCAAAATTCGACCCCGTCTTGTTCGTGAACGGATTCTTCAAATGATTTATTCAGTTTACTGATGGTTTCCTTATTCATGTTATTTGTTTATTGGTTTGAGTTTTTTCGCAATTCAGTTTTTCAGCTTACGTATACTCTCTGTTGAGTACAGCCAAGTGGTTACGAAAATCGAGTAGTTTCCAAGGTCTAAACCCCTGAACGAGCTCGATTAAATCTCTTCCCTCACGGTTTACCAAGATTGGGTAAAAGCTATTTTGAGACCTCGACAAAAAAAACCAACCAAACCAGGAGAAGGAGCAGTTGAAAAAACTCATTTGAAAAAATCACCCTTAAGAAGACTTGCCCGTTCCTCTTAAGAACTAGCTGAAAAAGTAGATTAAAAAATCACCCTTTTGTCGCTCCCTCTCCTGCTTGGTAAGTAATGGAAAGATAACCGTAAATGCCTGATAATTTGAAAATTATAGATGAGGTCAGCGGTTTATTTTTAGTAAAAATTACTAATTTTTGCCCGCGAAAGAGGTGGATTAGTATTTTCTGCAAAAAATGGAAGGCAAAACTCGATTTTTAGTAAAATCTGCAAAAAATAAGTCGGAGCAAAAAATCAGAAGAAGTGAAAGTTCTCCTTAAATCAAGCGCTACCGATTAAAAAAAGAAAAGTCTGTTTACTTCAGGATAGGTTCCAATACAGCCGCCTTCCCATCAAGATTCTCAGGAAGCGGGAGATTTAAGATCCGACACAACAGGGGATAGATGTGGATGTTTTGGAAAGGTTCAATCTTCAACCCGACCTTGATCTGTGGCCCTTTGGCATAAAAAATTCCGCGCATGTCTTCGTAGCGCGGCGTAAATCCATGCTCTCCAAACACTTGGGTTTGGAAACGAGCGGCATTGCTTTGGTAGCGGACCTTTCCCTTTACATCCGTCAAATAATACCCTTCCTTGGGTAGAATCAATAGGTCACCTTTCCGCTGGGGAAAGGCAGCCAAATCGCTGTAATTTTCGGTTGTGCTGAGGTCATCGATGGTTAGGTTTGGATTTCGAGACAACAACACTTGAATCACCTTTTCCTTCTCCTTTGGGTTTTCCAAATGCAAGTGGGCCAAAGCCCCATTGTTGACGACGCGTCCTTCAATTCCTTCAGTCAAGTCCTCCAACAGAATCAAGTTTTCTTGCTTTACCTCCATCATTCCATGGTCTGAGACAAGTACCACATGGATGGGAAGGTCGAAGCTTTCGAGCCCTTCAAACAAGGCGCCGAGTTCATGATCCAGCCGATCCAATGTTTTTTTCAACTCCAGGTCATTGTTGGGACCATAGCGATGCCCGGTATCGTCCATATCCGAAAAATAGAGTGTAATCAAACGCGGCCGATCCACTTCAGGAAGCCTGAGCCAATCAAACACCTTAGCAATCCGTGTAAGGTTGGGCACTCCCCCATCGTAATCGTAGTAATAGCTCGGTCGAACCCCTTGAATCGGTGCCTCTGTACCCACAAAAAAGTAGCTCGCTGCCTTGATCCCCTGTTGCTCAGCAAGCACCCAAATCGGCGTCCCTCCATACCAATAGCCATCCTGCACAATATCCCGGTTGCCCATCGTATAGACTTGATCCTTTGCTGGTTCGTAGAAGGCATTGTCCACCAAGCCATGGTGCTCAGGAAGCATCCCCGTGGCAATGGTGTAGTGGTTGGGGAAGGTTTTAGTGGGAAAGGAAGGGATCAGTCCCTTTGCAGCTGTTCCTTCGGCAATAAACCGACTTAGATTCTCTGGCTGAAAGCGCTCCACATAATCGTGACGAAAGCCATCTAGGGAAATCAAGATGAGAATAGGCTCTTTTTCCTGAGAAAAAGTTGCGGTCCAAACGAACAGCATCGCAATAAAAACTAGGAAAAATCGCTTCATATTTTTAATTGAAAATACAGTGTACTTATTTTTCTTCCAAGAACCAGGAACTTGAACTCACTCCGCTTTACACCTCCACCCGCATCAACCAATCGTTCTGGATTTCATCTCCAAAAGGAAAAGGATGGCTTCCGAAGTTCTTAAATCCGTTTTTTTCATAAAAGCGGATGGCTCGGGCATTGTGCTCCCAGACGCCTAGCCAGACAAAAGTCTTGCCTTTTTCCTTGGCAAAGGCCAGTGCGGCATCCAACAAAAACTGTCCTACACCCCTCCCCCACACTTCTTCCAGGGTATACAATCGGGCCACCTCCAGGCTCTCAGGATCTTGGACGTCCGTTTGGGCAGCAGCCAAGTTGACCTTGGTGTAGCCAACCAACTTCCCCTCCAAGCTAGCCAGCAGAAAGGTGGAAGCAGGATTTCTCCATTCAATTTCGAGCTGAACGGACGTAAAAGCTTGGGAGAGATAAGCCTGTACATTCTCTGGTTTATTGCCTTCGGTAAAAGCCTGCACAAAAGAAGTTTGGGCGAGATCAAGCAAAGGAGCTAAATCGGCAAAGTCCGCCTCACTCAATTGAAGTGCAGATTTGGAAGGATTCATCTTAGAGTTTTTTGAGGGCAACATCAATTTGAGAAATAGGAAACTCCCCTAAAATCGCTCGGTAATTTCCTTTTGGGCTGAGCACCACAAAACTTTTGCAAGGATAGGGAAACGAAAAGAACTGCTTCGCAAAAACTCCCTCCGGGTCAGGGGCCCAACTGTGAATGCCCTCGTATTTTTCTAAGCCATGCGGCTGCTGGTACAGGTATACAGGTGACGCAGCCCCGTGTTTCTTGACATAACGGAGCACTGCAGCGTAATCACTACTGAGCGTCTTGGGATCCGAAGTCGTACGGGCAGAATTGCATTCATCTTTTCCTGGATAAAAAATCACCACCAAGGGCTGCCCTGCTTTAAAAGCATCCATTTTCCCCAGCTTCTCGTAGAAAAGGCGCGCATCTGTAAGACCTACAGGCATGCGATGCACGAGACGCATGTCTCCAGGTTGCATTCCTGGAACACCAAAATAGGGGCCACTCAGGATCTTTTCCTCGTATTCCGGGTACAGGATGCGTTTGCCTCGCTCGTCAAAATAGCTCTGGGCAGTGAGCTGACCTTGCAATCCAAACAAAAAGAAAAGCAGCAGGTAAACCGTTTTCATTCGCTCCAATCAGTTGGATGCTTTGCTCGCGGAAGCCACCTTATTACCCCAAAGGATTACCAAAGCGGCAGTTCCAAACATGAGTAAGCTGTAAATCGCAGAAGGTATGGACATCACAGAGTTCACCAAAAGGGTGGCGGCAATGGTAATGCCCAAGGTGCCGTTTTGGATGCCTGATTCGATGGCAATCGTCAGCCCTTGTCGGAAGGGCAATCCTGTCCATTTAGCCATTAAAAAGCTTACTGCAAGCGTGCTTAGATTGAGTGCCAAGGATGCTGGACCTGCTTCAATAAAGTACTGAACTAGATTTTCTTTTTCTTTTAGAATGGCCGCGAGCACGATCACCACAAAGAATACGGTGGAAATTTTCCGAAAGGGTTGATCCCACTTTTCAGCCAAGCCGGGTGCTTTGGCAAGAGTAATCATTCCCAATGCCACGGGGATGAGCGTAATGAATAAGACAGAAACTACAGTACCCACCACTTCCAATTGCTTTGCTTCGCCCCCTGGGATAAAATACCCAATGGAAAAATTGACCAAGAAAGGAATGGTAAACACGGTAATTACAGAAGAACATGCGGTAAGGGTAATGGATAGCGCTGCATCTCCTTTGGCCAGGTGGGTGATCAAATTGGAGGTAGCTCCACCTGGGCACACAGCCAAAATCATAAGCCCAACTGCAAGTTCAGGAGGAAGAGAAAATGCCTTTGCAATCCCAAAAGCGATGATGGGTAGCAGCACCAACTGGTTGAGTAGTCCAATACCTACCGCTTTGGGATAGATTAAGATTCGTTTGAAATCTTCTACGCGCAAACTCAGTCCCATGCCAAACATGATTACTGCTAGCGAAAAAGGCAAGAAAAGCTCGGTTAAAACACTGGATTGCATAAAATTAAGTTTGGGTGGTTCGTTTGGGTTCGTCTAATTTAAAACAAGCCGCTGGCAACAGCAAATCCGATGTAGGTTCCAATGGCATTTCCCAAACTTCCGACTAGAACTCCAGGGATCAACAAGTCAGGACGCTCCAGGCTTTCCGCTGCTGCCAAGGCAGTGGTATTGCCCCCAATATTGGCTTGCGAAGCTACTGCAATCATGTCCCAGTCCATTTTGAAAAGGGACCCTACACCAAATATCACCAGGCCATGAACCAGAACCAGAATGGTTACAAACAAAATCAGGGTAAAAGCTAAGTCTCCTACCCCCATTAAGGCTGTCAAATCACAGAGGGTACCAATCACAGCCAAAAATACGAGGATTAAGAAGTAGCCTAAAGTATGCTTTCCGCGTAGCTGCTGCACCGCTGGAAACTGAGCGAGTACCAAGGCAAGGGAAGTCAGCACAAGGATTTCAGGTACCTGCGGATACCAGGTGACCACTGCCTTGCTCACTGCCATTCCCAACAAAGCCAATGCGAGTACCGAGGAGATAGAACCAATGGAAATCGATTCTGGAGATTGGACTTTTTCCCCCGAAGAAGCAGATGCTAATTTTTTGCGAGGAAAGAGTTTTTGCAAGTATTTGGGCAGTATTAAGGTAGCAATGATCCAAGGTGTACCCACCAAATTGTCCACAACAGTAGTTGCCGCAAACAAGGTTCCTGCCTCATTGACCTTGTAATGCAAAGCAATTGCGTTAAAATTGATGGCGCCCCCGATGTAGGTCCCCGTATACATGCCCGCCACTGCTGGAGCCAAAGGGCCGATTGCGTCTGCCGGTTGCACGAGTACCCAGGATACGACTACCCCAATAACTGTAGCTAGCGATCCCAGCAAAAACAAAAGCAGCAAAGGGAGACCCGCTTTTTTCAAGCTTTTCAGATCTACCTCGAGCAAGGCAATAAATATACCCAAGGGCGCAAGGTAGGTAAACACGCCATCGTAAACGGGATGACCATCCATGGCACTTGGGATCAAGCCGGTATTGGCTAATACCGCACAAATCAAGATCACAAAAATGGGCGTACCCACCGACTTTCCCCAAGAAAATCGGGTAAGCCAACTTGCAAAAAACACGGCCAAACAAAGTGTGGCAGCTACAAACAGAAGTGAAGAAGGACTTGACATTCCGAAAAGTAGAAAAAAAAGTTAGTTCTGGTGATAAGGTGATTTGATTTGTACAAAGTACCGAACTGGAAATACAATGGAAATAAGATAGAAATAGACTCCGCTTCGCTTCGTGAAATAAATAGGAAATACGATGGAAATAGGGTTGAGATAGACTCCGCTTCGCTTCGTGAAATAAATAGGAAATACGATGGAAATAGGGTTGAAATAGACTTTGCTGCGCTTGCCTGCGGCAGGCAGGCGCAAAGGAATAGTTCCCAATTCTTTGCGGCTTTGTAGCCTGCCCCGCAGAATTGCGGGGCGCTACTCTCTTTTTCTTTTTTTCTCGCAAAGACGCAGAGACGCAAAGGAATAGAAAGGTTTTTCACTAATCTCTCACCTGCCTACCCCAGGCAGGTAATCTCTTGCCTGCCTGCCGCCTACCTACCGCAGGCAGGCAGGCAGGCAGGGTACATTGTACTTGGTACTTGGTACTTCGTACAGAGTTCTACTTATTACTAAATACTGCCTTATCCAATAACTCAGCGAGCTGGTTACTCCCGGTTTTTCTGGAATAGGCTTCTAAGGAGCCTACGGCTTGGGAGGCTCCTGCGGTTTGATATAGGACCCGAAGTGCTTGGCGCATCGCCAACTGATCCCCATGGGATAGCACGGCCCCAGCACCAGCGTCACTGAGTAGCGAAGCACTATCACCTTGCGGATCGCCGAGAGCCAAAACGGGTAGACCCGTAGCGAGGTATTCAAAAAGTTTACCTGGAATATTCCCTTTCGCGTTTTTAGTGTCCGTCAGAATCAGGACCAAGGCATCAGTATTTGCATAAAATTCAAACACCTGATGATGGGGCACATAGCCCGCAAAATGAATATGTGCTTGAAGCCAAGGATCGGCCTCCACCTGCTGCTGCACCTGCTCGCTTACCTTGCCCACAAAAGTCCAAGAAACCTCCTCCCCTCCAATTTCAAATTCTGCTTTGAGCGCCTGCATCAAAGGCAGCGGGTTGCGGATGGCGTCAATGATGCCGGTGTAAACGAGGTGCAGTCTTTTGGCCAGCTTGGGTCGAGGATGAAAATCGGCGGGAATATCGGCGGGATCATACCCATTGGTGATCAGGTCAATTTTTCTTCCCGACAGTTTTTCCAAGTCCCGCTGAAAGGTTGGGGAAATGGTCACCACCACATCGGCTTCCTGCAAGACTTTCTGCTCCAAGGCTTCGTGCCTTCTTCGGATAAATGACAACATGGGAAGAGTATCCAAAAATTCCCATTGGGACCAGGGGTCTCTGAAGTCAGCAAGCCAAGGGATGCCATGCTTTTGTTTGAGCTTCTGCCCAATTAAATGCAGGCTATGCGGAGGTCCAGTCGTGATAATGGCCTGAAATTGCCCTTCTTGAAGTAGCTGGTTCAGAAATTGAACAGACGGCTTCACCCAAAACACGCGAGGGTCTGGAACGAGCAAGTTGGCTCGCAGCCAAATGGCCACTTTTTCCAGAAACCCCTTTTTTTGCTGTTCCAGCATACGGCCAGGATGGCTTTTCCCTTGCTTTTTTACTTTAGCAAACAGTTGGTAGGGCTCCCAGATCGGAAAGCGGATGACCTCCAAGTTGGGAGAAATTTCTTTGAGGAAGGTTTCGTCTTTGAGATCGAAATCGGGATTCTCAGGCGTAAAAATCACAGGCTCCCAACCTGCTTCTGGGAGGTATTTGGCAAACTTCAACCAGCGCTGAACACCCGAACCTCCACTCGGAGGCCAATAGTAGGTGATGATTAAAACGCGCTTTTGCATGGGATTCAATGCGTTTGCCAAAACTGGATTCTTGCAAATGTACTAAAAAGAAGAAGGGGAAGTTATCTTCCCCTTCTTCTTAAAAATTCGAATTATTCTCCTTGTCCGAGGGAGAATCCTTTCACTCCATCGAAGGTGTAGAGGTGCTCTGTCTTGATAAAATCAAGCCCGAGGTTTTCTGCTTTTTGAAGAAGGTCTATCACCTGAGCATGGCTGAGCGTTTCCCCGTCTCCAACCTTAAAGCGGCATCTCCAGTGATCCGTGCAGAAGGTTTCTTTCATGCCGTCAGGAAATACTTTTACGCCTCTATTGGTAATAAGACTCAATTTTAATCCTCCAGTATCCAATTTATTGAGGAGACTACCCAAGACATTGGGGTCTCGATTGTCTTGGTCCCAGTCTAGAAACATGTCTACTCCAATCAATTCTTTCTTTGCCTTTGGCTTAGGTCGTAAGGCTACATCCATAGGAGCAGTGCTTTCTTTGCCAAAGGAAGCTGGAGTCATTTGGCTAGGCACTTGTCCCAAGCGAGCAATGACGGCCTGGGCAAATTCCTGAGTTCCTACTTTCTTGGCAGACAGCCCTTCGCGGTAAATATCTCCCGTATGAATTCCATCTTCAAGGGTTTTCATCCAGGCGTTTGAGATTTTCTCTGCGATCTCAGGTTGCCCGATGTGCACGAGCATCATAATGGCTCCATTCAACAGACCTGAAGGATTGGCCATGTCTTTGCCCGCGATGTCAGGTGCAGAACCATGAATCGCTTCAAACATAGCTACTTCAGCGCCCACGTTTGCAGAACCGCCCAAGCCAACCGATCCAGTCACCTGTGCTGCTACGTCGGAGATGATGTCTCCATAAAGGTTGAGCGTCACGATTACATCAAAAATCTCGGGGCGATCCGCAATCAAGGCTGTTCCGATGTCAATGATCTTGTGGTCGGTTTCGATCCCTGGGTATTCTTTGGCGATTTCTTCAAAGGTTTTGTGAAACAAGCCATCCGCCAACTTCATGATGTTGTCCTTGGTCATGCAAGTCACCTTTTTACGGCCATATTTCTTGGCATATTCAAAGGCATAGCGGATGATTTTTTCAGACCCTGGCTGGGAAATCACCTTCAAACATTGGTACACTTCCTGGGTTTGGCGATGCTCAATTCCAGCATACAAATCCTCCTCATTCTCTCGAATGATCACCAAATCCGTTTTTGGAAAATGCGTTTTGATAAATGGCGCATAGGCCTTGCAAGGACGTACATTAGCATACAAACCAAAGGACTTGCGCGTCGTCACATTGAGTGACTTGAAGCCTCCACCTTGGGGGGTGGTGATGGGAGATTTTAAAAAAACCTTGTTGGCTCGAAGCGAATCAATCGCCTTGGGCTCCATTCCAGAACTAATCCCTTTGAGGTATACCTTTTCTCCAATTTCGATCACATCGTACTCCAATTGAGCTCCTGCTGCATCTAAGATCGCCAAGGTGGCATTCATGATTTCGGGGCCGATTCCGTCGCCATAGGCTACGGTGATTTTTGTTTTGGAGCTCATCGCTTTTTTAGGGTTTAAATTCTTGTCATTTGGTGCCGCAAAAGTAAGTAAAAACGACAGAAAAAGCATACTCAGGTTCAAAAATTCTAGTTATGACATGAATAAAAAATAGTCGATTTCAGACTGTTTTGGCCATTATTTAGTTTTTTATCTTCCTATGAATTTGGCATTCTTGGAGTGGAAGGTATATTTGTTTGAACTATGCTACTTGACTATGTCTGAATTTGTCAATATTCTCACCGAAGAACGACAAGGTATCCTGTACCTCACTATCAATCGAGAGGATAAACTGAACGCAATGAACCTCGCAACCTTAGCTGAGTTGAGGTCGGTTTTTGATCAAGTCATGGACAACAAAGCCATCAAGGCTGTCATTCTAACTGGGGCTGGAGAAAAGGCCTTCGTAGCTGGTGCAGACATCACCGAAATCGCCTCCCTCAATGAGGTCAATGCACGAAAATTTGCCGAAAGCGGACAAGAAATTTTTGCAATGATCGAAAATTGCCACAAGCCAGTAATCGCCGTCACCAACGGATATACCTTGGGTGGTGGTTGCGAATTGGCGATGGCTTGCCACATGCGTATTGCAACTGCCAATGCAAAATTTGGGCAGCCAGAAGTGAATCTTGGCATCATCCCAGGCTATGGCGGTACCCAGCGACTTACCCTCCTGGTAGGCCGAGGCAAAGCCAATGAATTGATGATGACCGGCGACATGATCGGTGCCGAAGAAGCCAAATCACTAGGACTCGTCAATCATGTATTTCCCACCAAGCAGGAAGCAATCTCTGGCGCGGAAGCAATCATTGAAAAAATCATGGGCAAAGCACCCCTTGCAATTGGCATGGTAGTCGATTGCGTCAATGCTGTATTTCTGGAGGAAAATGGCTACCAAACTGAAGCCAACTCCTTTGCGCGCTGCGTCAAATCGGGAGATTATAAGGAAGGTACCTCGGCGTTTTTGGAGAAAAGAAAGCCTGTCTTCCGTGGAGAGTAAGTGATCCAGCAACCCATGGGCACACTAAAAAAACTTGCCGGACAAACTGCCATCTATGGCCTAAGCAGCATTTTAGGGCGCTCCATCAATTTTTTACTGATCATCATTTACACTGGGTACCTGAGCAAGGCAGATCTCGGTGCATTTACAGGCATTTATGCCTTGATCGGATTTTTGAATATTGTCTTTACCTATGGGATGGAAACGGCCTTTTTCCGATTTTCAACTGGAAAAAATCAGGAACCCACTCGAGTATACCACAACACCCAATCCTTATTGGTCTTGTCCAGCCTCATTTTGGGATCGGGCATTTACCTCGCCGCACCATTTTTAGCGGAATGGATGGACTACCCAGGCCAAGCCTACTTGTTCCAGTGGACTGCTTTATTACTTGCCTTCGATGCCGTTTTGGTGATTCCTTTTGCAAAGCTCCGACTAGAAAACAAAGCGAAAACCTTTGCAGGAGCCAAATTAATCAATATTCTCTTGAATGTCACCTTCAACCTGCTTTTGTTGATTTGGATTCCTGGATGGATTCAATCCGGAATGCTACCTGAAGGAATTTTGGGCTACCAGTCCACTTGGGGAGTGGAATACATTCTTCTTGCCAACCTACTTGCCAATGGCTTGATCATCCCCTTTGTGTGGTGGAAAGCAGGATTCTTTTCGTTCCGACTGGAAAAAGAAATTCTCCAGCCCATGTGGACTTACTCGCTGCCCTTGCTTTTTATGGGATTGGCAGGTGTGACCAACGAATTGATATCACGGCTATTATTTGAGTACGTGTTGCCGGTTAATTTTTATTCTGGCCTGAGTAGCCGAGAGGCGGCAGGGATATTTGGCGCCAATTTCAAGTTGGCCATTCTGATGAACCTGGTGATCCAAGCCTTCAAGTATGCTGCAGAACCTTTCTTTTTCCGAGAGTCCAAAGAAAAAGATTCTCCCAAAATGTATGCACAAGTAATGCATGCCTTCATCTTGTTTTGCTCCCTACTCATGATCTTAATTTCAGTTAATCTGAACTGGATCGGGCCACTGTTCCTCAAAGGAGATGCCTATGAAATGGGATTTTCCATTGTCCCTCTGCTGCTACTCGGCTACCTACTACTCGGAATTTATTTCAACCTTTCCATCTGGTTTAAGCTCACCGACAAAACGAATTACAGCTTTTGGATTACCTTCTTGGGAGCAATAGTAAGTGTCGCAGGCATTGTTTTTTTAGTTCCCGTCTGGGGCTTTATGGGGGCAGCTCTAAGCACGGTAGCCTGCTACTTGGTTATGGTGGCAGTTTGCTATTTCTTCGGTCAAAAATATTACCCCATCCCTTACCAAACGAACCGCGGCCTAGGATACCTGATCCTTGCCTTTGCTTTAAGCTATTTTGGATATTTCCTGGAAACAGGGGTTGGAAGCTTGGATTTTATCCTTAAAAATTCAGGCGCTCTCCTATTCATCGCAGCAGTCTTTTTTGTGGAGCGTAAGTTTGTTCGCTCTCTTATTGCCAAGAAATCCTAGTTTACCACAGCAGCCCCGCCTTTTCTTCAGTCAAATTGATGAAAAGGCACTATGTTTGCAGGGTTGATTTGAAATTCCCTTCTTCAGTGAGAGTTACTCCCATTTTTCTGCTGCTTTGCCTTGTTTTCTTGAGTCCGATAGCTGGATTTACGCAAAATTCTTTGTCCAAAAAAGAAGTCAAAGCGCAGGAATTAGCTGCAAATGCAAGCCGCTTTTTTATTGAAGGAGAAAAGGCATTGGTGCTTGGAGACTTGGAAAAAGCATTTCAGTATTTAGAAAAAGCCAGCGAATTTGCTCCTGAAG
>JBIIGH010000001.1:0-44498 GCA_044236565.1 Algoriphagus sp.
AAATCGGGCTGTAGCCAAGTAGGGGAATACACCCTACTTCCTATACCCCCACTCAGCTTACAAACGACCACTACCTTACAAGCGACTCAAGTTCCCCTACAGATTTCAGCACTCCTTCAAGCAAATGCCACAGGAGGAACTCCTCCCTACACCTACCGCTGGAGTACGGGCCAATCGACGTCTCAAATCACGGTGCTTGAAAGTGGTGTTTATGGAATTGAGATCCTGGACAGCAAGGGCTGTAGCCAAGAAAGTGAATTTGCAGTGACAGTGCCGCTCCCGATGAACCTGTCTTTGCAAGTAAATACGGTTCCCCTCTGTGAGGAGGGAGGGCAGGAGACCATCGTGCAACTCCAGCTTACGGATGGTTTGCCGCCTTACCAAATTACCTGGTCGAGAGGTATTCCTTCCTCGGATGGAAGGGTGCTGGTCACCCGGGAATCAGGAGTCTTTGAAGTGGAAGTGAAGGATGCCCTAGGCCTCGTTGAAAAGCGATCGTTCACCATCGCGCCTCGTCTTACCGGACCCCTGGACTTCAGCTACTTATTTGCGAGCCAAGCGGAATTTCAAGCTAACTTGGTCGGATTTGACGTAAACTTTAGCCCGCAGGCCACCTGGCCTTTTATGGTTATTTCCTGGGACTTTGGAGACGGGAGCAGCAGCGCTGTGCTAAATCCAAGTCATCGCTATGCCAAGAAGGGTACCTATTTGGTGACACTGACGGTATTGGATGATTCGGGCTGCTTGATCAAGGCCAGTCAAGAAATACAGGTCCTAGACTATTTTCTCGAAATACCGAATGTCTTCACCCCCAACGGTGACGAACTCAACGATACCTTCTTTCCCAAGTTTCGATTTGTCCGAAACCTGCAGCTGCAGGTGATGAACAAGTGGGGGGAACTGATTTACCGCTCTCATAGCCAAGAAGATCCGGGTTGGGATGGACTTGTCTCTGGCCAAAAAGCCCCTGAAGGGGTGTATGTGTACAAACTTCGCTACCAAGTTCCTGATGGTCGCACGATCACTTCTTCTTCCACCTTTCTTTTGGCCCGATGAACAGGAACCTAAAATCCATCCTTCTGGCCCTCACGGCACTGCTTCTCTGCGTTCAGGGAAGGGCGCAGGATTTTCAATTTTCCCAGTTTTATGCTGCCCCACTTTATTTAAATCCAGCGCTGACAGGCATTAGCCAGGAAACGCGCATGGGTTCGGTGTACCGCAATCAGTGGCCAGGCCTTGACTACCAATTCACCGCCTTTACCGCCTACGTGGACCATTACAGCTTTGATTACAAAAGTGGGATGGGGCTTAGTGTAAGTTCCTTCTCTGAGGAGTTTTTGAAACTCAATACCACAGAAGTTTCAGGCTACTACGCCTACAATTTGCAGCTTTCTGAGCGTGCCAACTTTCAGCTTGGCACCCAGATTTCTTACATCCAAAAACGAGGAACACTGGAAAATCTGCTTTTTGGCGATCAGATCGATGTGTTTAACCAGACCACTCTTCCCAGCTCTGCGGATGCAGTAGGGGGCTTGGAGCCCTTCAGCTATTTTTCTGTGGGCCTTGGAGGCGTGCTGACCTGGGACAAGCTCTGGGTAGGTATTTCTGGGCACCACTTGAATCGACCGAATATGGCTTTTTATGTCCGCGACGGGCAAACGCAACATTGGCCCAAATACTCCCTTCAAGCAGGCTACACGATACCCCTTGAGGAGCCGGAGTTTTGGGAGGAAGGCTCCGGGAAATTTGTGCACTTCATGGCCAACTACAAGCGCCAAGGCCCCTTCCAATTTGTAGACGCTGGTGTGCAGGTACTGCTCAACCAGCTCGTAGTAGGCGCAGGCCTTCGCGGGATGCCTATCCAATCGGACTTGCCCAAGCGGGAGTCGGTCATTGGACTTTTTGGGCTCAACCTGTCTTCTGGCTTGGCGGTGGGCTACAGTTACGATTACCCGATTTCGGATGTTGGTTCCCAGACGCTTGGTTCCCACGAACTGAGTTTGCGCTACCAATTTTTTTACGGCACCCCCAAGTCTCGCGGACAGCGCTCTCGCGTACTTCCCTGCTTTTCGTACCTCAGGTGATTTTTTCCTAGCGATTTAGCTACTTGTTCCCGGTTGGCGGCTTTACCTAGGATTGTTGTACCTTTGCCACAGAAATTTGATTTATGAAGTTACATAACAATACCATCAGAGGCGTTCACACAGCCTTGGAAGCCATATTTGAACAAGGACAGTATGCGGACAAAGTCATTGAACGCACGCTAAAGTCCAATCCCAAGTGGGGTGCAAAGGACCGTTCCTTCATTGCGGAGACGACTTACGAGATGGTGCGCTGGTGGAGATTGGTCAATTTTCTCAGCCCCTCCAAGGATCCTTGGGATCTCTTTGGTACCTACTGGCTGATGCAGGGAAATGAGCTCCCCTCTTGGGATGAATTTGCCCGCCTGCAACCCGAAAAAATCAAATCCAAATACGATTCCATTACCGATCCAGGTCTATTGGAATCCATACCCGCATGGCTTCAAACGCTCGGTTCCCAAGAATTGGGCGAGAAGTGGGAAGCTGAAATCCACGCCCTCAATGAGGAAGCGGAAGTGGTCTTGCGTGTCAATACGCTAAAAACTACCCGTGAGCGTCTCAAAAATCTACTGGAAGCGGATGGCATCCGAAGTTACTTGGTCAAGGGCTACCCAGACGCCTTGGTACTCGAGGAGCGCCAAAATGTGTTTCGCCATCCTTCCTTCAAGGAGGGCTTGTTTGAGGTTCAAGATGCCAGTTCCCAGTTGGTAGCCGCCGCACTCCAGGTAGCACCAGGCATGCGGGTCATTGACGCTTGTGCGGGTGCCGGAGGGAAGTCCCTTCACCTTGCTGCGCTAATGGGCAATAAGGGCAAGGTGATCTCCATGGATGTGGAAGAGTGGAAGTTGCAGCAGGCAAAGCTTCGAGCACGGAGAAATGGAGTTTCCATCTTTGAACCCAAAATCATTGAAGGTTCCAAAACCATCAAGCGCCTCAAAGAATCAGCCGATCGATTGTTGTTGGATGTGCCTTGCTCCGGATTGGGGGTGCTGCGCAGAAACCCAGACACGAAGTGGAAGCTCTCTGCAGAATCCATCGCGAAGGTTCAAGTCACCCAACAGGAAATTCTTCAAAGCTATCCCTCCATGTTGAAAAAGGGAGGCCAATTGGTTTATGCTACCTGCAGTGTACTTTCTTCGGAAAATGAGGAGCAGATCAAGAAATTTTTGGCGAGCGAAGCAGGCAAAGACTTTGAATTGATTGAAGACCGCAAAGTGCTCGCCCAAGAAAGTGGATTTGATGGGTTTTATATTGCACGGTTGTTGAAGAAGTAGGGGATTGTACGAAGTACTAAGTACAATGTACCAAGACGATTAGAACCAAGAACCAAGAGATTAGACTTACTATTCTACTACTAGGAATTTCTTGCTAATCAGGAGCAGCATTCGTCTTGGCTCTTGTGTCTCGGCTCTTACTTCTAAAGGATCTTTGTACTTCGTACTTGGTACCTTGTACAATAATATATTTTTGACATTTCTAGTAATCCAACACAAATTCCATGTAACTTTGACGGGCAAATAGGGTTCCCTACCACCGATATTTGCCATGAATAAAAACTCATCGAAGTTTCTATACGAAGCACTCACCTACGACGACGTGCTTCTTGTTCCAGGATATTCTGAAGTCCTCCCGCGCGAGACCTCCACAGCCACCTGGCTTACTAAAAAAATCCGATTAAATATTCCTTTAGTTTCTGCTGCCATGGATACGGTAACGGAGGCCGAATTGGCGATTGCCATTGCCTTAGAGGGCGGATTGGGTTTTATCCACAAAAACATGTCGATCGAAAAGCAGGCAGCTCAGGTGCGCAAAGTGAAGCGTTCCCAAGCGGGAATGATTCTCGATCCCATCACGCTTGACATCAACTCTAAAGTGCGCGATGCAGAAGCCATCATGCGCGAATTTCATATTGGCGGCATTCCTGTGGTAGATGAGCACAAGGTGCTTAAAGGAATCATCACCAACCGAGACCTACGCTTTATCAAGGATGCCAATCGCTTGATCCGTGACATCATGACTCGGGAAAATTTGGTGACTGCCAAGTCCGGCATCTCACTTGAGCAAGCCGAAGAGATCCTTCAAGAATATAAAATTGAAAAGCTTCCAATCGTTGACGAAGAAGGCAAATTGACGGGTTTGATCACCTACAAGGATATCCTAAAGCGCAAAGACAAGCCCAATGCCTGTAAAGACGAGTTTGGAAGACTTCGCGTGGGTGCTGCAGTAGGCGTGACTGCGGATATTGTAGAGCGTGTCGAGGCCCTAAAAAATGCAGGCGTAGATGTTGTTTCCATCGATACCGCGCATGGACACTCCAAAGGAGTGATGGATACCTGCAGAAGAATCAAAACTACTTTTCCCGATCTTGAAGTAATTGTCGGCAATATCGCCACACCTGAAGCAGCAGTAGCCCTTGCAGAAGCAGGTGCTGATGCGGTGAAAGTGGGTGTGGGTCCTGGATCTATCTGTACGACCCGCATCATTGCAGGGGTAGGGGTACCGCAGCTGTCTGCTGTGTATGAGTGTGCCGAAGCCTTGAAAGGAACCGGCGTACCCGTGATCGCCGACGGAGGAGTTCGCTATTCTGGGGATTTGGTCAAAGCCATTGCCGCAGGAGGTAGCTCCATCATGATTGGCTCCTTGCTAGCAGGTACCGAAGAAGCTCCTGGAGAGATGATCATTTTTGAAGGTAGAAAATTTAAAAGTTACCGAGGCATGGGCTCTTTGGAGGCCATGGAATCTGGTTCAAAGGACCGGTATTTCCAGGATGCCGAAGACAACATCAAAAAATTAGTTCCGGAAGGAATTGTAGGTCGTGTGCCTTTCAAAGGGCTGGTTTCTGAAGTGCTGTACCAGTTGGTAGGGGGCTTGCAGGCAGGAATGGGCTACTGTGGCACCAAGACCATTGAAGACCTTCAGACCAATGGCAAGTTTGTCAAAATCACCACGGCTGGAGCCAAGGAGTCCCATCCACACGATGTGAGTGTGACGAGTGAAGCACCAAATTACAGCATCAAATCATAAGCAAGGGAAACCGGTCTAAAAGCCGGTTTCTTTTTTTATTTTTGTTTCATCCGCTTACAAAAAGCGATTTTGCCCTGTCCAGCCTCTATGTTTTCTACGGTGTACAAAAAGATTATCAAACCCCTCCTTTTTCTACTGCAGCCCGAAACTGCCCATCACTTTACCTTTGGGATGATCAAATGGTCCTTTAACTTTCCCTTGCTGAAGCCGGTTGTTTCTTCGCTATTCAAATTGGAGGATCCAAGCTTGCAACGGGAAGTATTTGGTTTGAAATTTTCAAACCCTGTTGGCTTGGCTGCAGGCTTTGACAAGGACGCAAAATTGATTGATGAGATGGCCATGCTGGGTTTTGGTTTTATTGAAATCGGCACACTCACCCCGAAGCCCCAAGAAGGCAATCCCTTGCCTCGACTTTTTCGCTTGCCTGAAGACGAGGCCCTGATCAACCGCATGGGATTTAACAATGGTGGCGTACTGGGAGCCATCGACCGGCTCAAAAAAAGAAAATCTTCTGTTATTGTGGGTGGCAACATCGGCAAAAACAAGGTGACTCCAAATGAGCAAGCGCTTTCTGACTACTTGTATTGCCTCGAAGCGCTGCATCCCTACGTAGACTATTTTGTGGTGAATGTAAGTTCCCCCAATACACCCAACCTACGCGACCTCCAGGAAAAGGAACCCTTGAAAAAGTTACTGCTAGGAGTCAAAGAAGCCAATGCAAAGCACCCGCATCCTAAGCCCATCCTACTCAAGATCGCCCCAGATCTGAGCAATGGACAGCTTGACGACATCATTGAGATTGTACGAGAAACGCAAATTGAAGGTGTCATCGCCACCAATACCACGCTGGATCGCTCCAATTTAAGTACAGACTCCACAAACCTCGAACGTATCGGTGCCGGTGGAGTGAGTGGAAAGGCCTTGGAAAAAAGAAGTACGGAAGTGATCCGCTACCTCCATCAGCAGTCGGGAGGAGCCTTCCCCATCGTTGGGGTGGGAGGGATTTTCTCCGCAAAAGATGCAATCGAGAAGCTGGAAGCGGGCGCAAGCCTAGTTCAAGTATACTCGGGCATGATTTATGAGGGACCCAACTTGATCAAAGAAATCAAGAAGGGCCTACAGCTATATTTCGCAAAGTAAGTTGGCATTCTTGACACTTTTGGCTAACATTAACCTTCGTATTTTATTTTCAAATGGCATCCGAATCACCCAAGACCAATACGTTTCGAAAGAAAGCTGAAAACGCGCCCAAGGCGAGTCCGGAGCCTAAAAAGCCTGCTTTCTCGGTTGGGAAAATAGAAACCAAACAGGTGGGCATCACCTTCGGTATTATTTTGATTTCGATCAGTATTTTTCTGGGAGTCGCTTTTGCCTCCTACTTGATGAACGGGCCACAGGATCAGAGTCTGGTCATGAACAATGCAGACCAATCGATCCGGGATGCGGCCAAAGAATCTAAAAATTGGTTGGGATACTTAGGTTCTCAAGCGGCCCATTGGATGATTTTCCGTTGGTTCGGGGTAGCAGCTTTCCTTTTTCCCCCCTTCTTATTTCTAATTGGCTTTCGTTGGACCTTTCAGGTTTCGCTCTATTCACTTACCCGCTATGCGGTATTTGCCTTGTTTTTTGCAGCATGGATCGGTTTGGTCACTGGCTATGCAGGGATCTTGATCGAAGGATATTCCTATTGGAGCTTTGCTTCGGGGGGATTGGGCTATGAACTTGCGAAGCTTTCCTATGACTTTTTGGGAATGGGTACCTGGTTGCTGATTTTCGGTACCCTATTCATTTTCATCGTGTTGTTTTATGGGATACAGCAACTGAATTGGTTTCCACCCAAGGCCAAGCCTGCAGATGAATTAGAACTCGACGAGGATTCCAACTCGAGCATTCCTTCTCCATTTTTTGGCGCAGCCGATGAAGAAGAGATTGAGGACGATGGTAGTGCTTGGGAGGTCAAGTCCGACGATCCTGAATTGCCTATGGCAGGGGATAAAGTGGACTTTAGTTTGGTAGAAGAACCAGCGCCTATTCCAGCCCCTCCACTGCAATTACCAGATGACCTTGAAGAAGATCTTTTTGATGTACCGCAAGTGAATTTGCTTGAAGGAGAAAAAGAGGGGTCGGTTGTTCTCAAAGAAGGAAATTTCACTGTAAAAAAAGGGCCAGAGGAAGAAAAAACTGTGGACGAGGTAGAAAATCTGGATCCCTACGATCCTACACTAGACCTACCCCGATACAAGTACCCAACGATAGACTTGCTCAACGAATACGATGTCAAGAAAGTCACAGTTTCCCGTCAGGAACTCGAGGAAAACAAGGACAAGATCGTGACTACCTTGGAGAACTTCCAGATTGGTATCCAAGGAATCCAGGCGACCATCGGACCTACGGTGACCTTGTACGAGATTATCCCGAATCCCGGGGTGAAAATCTCCAAGATCAAAAACCTGGAAGATGACATCGCCTTGAGTTTGGCGGCCTTAGGAATCCGTATCATCGCTCCTATTCCGGGTAAAGGAACAATTGGTATCGAGGTGCCCAACAAGAATCGAGAATTGGTGCCGGCTCGCGCTGTGCTGGGCACTGAAAAATTCATGAAGTCCGACAAGGACTTACCCATTGCCTTAGGAAAAACGATCTCCAACGAAGTTTTTGTAGCTGATCTAGCCAAAATGCCTCACTTGCTGATGGCAGGAGCCACCGGACAAGGAAAGTCAGTTGGCCTTAACATGATTTTGGCCTCTTTGATTTACAAGAAGCACCCCTCTCAACTGAAGTTTGTCTTGGTGGATCCCAAGAAGGTGGAATTGACCTTGTTCAACAAGATTGAACGGCATTTTCTTGCCAAGCTTCCTGGCGCAGAGGAAGCAATCATCACGGATACCAAGAAAGTAATTCATACGCTCAACTCCTTGTGTATGGAGATGGACAACCGCTATACTTTGCTCAAGGAAGCGGGGGTACGGAATTTGAAGGAATACAATGCCAAGTTTGTGGCTCGGAAACTGAACCCCGAAAAAGGACATTATTTTATGCCCTACATCGTGCTGGTGATTGACGAGTTGGCGGATTTGATGATGACTGCAGGCAAAGAGATCGAAGCGCCTATTGCGCGCTTGGCACAGCTCGCTCGAGCCATTGGCATTCACTTGGTGGTCGCTACGCAGCGTCCTTCGGTGAATGTGATCACAGGCGTGATTAAGGCCAACTTCCCCGCCCGACTATCGTTTCGTGTGACCTCCAAAATTGACTCGCGCACCATTTTGGATGCAGGCGGAGCAGATCAATTGATCGGAATGGGGGACATGCTCCTATCTGTCGGATCTGAAATGACTCGTATCCAATGCGCCTTCCTAGATACCCCAGAAGTGGATGCAGTCTGCGATTGGATTGGGGAACAAAAAGGCTATTCCTCGGCTTACCTACTACCAGAATATGTTGGGGAAGATGGGGAAGGCTCAGGGATGGACATCGACTTGTCTGATCGTGACCCATTATTTGACGAGGCGGCACGTTTGATCGTTCTGCACCAGCAGGGCAGCACCTCCTTGATCCAGCGCAAGCTGAAGTTGGGATACAACCGTGCCGGCAGAATCGTCGATCAGTTGGAAGCTGCAGGAGTGGTGGGACCTTTTGAAGGATCCAAAGCGCGTGAGGTTTTAATTCAGGACGAAGTAAGTTTGGAACGGTTATTGAGTAGTTTGTAAGCGATGCCTTACGGATTACGGCAGACCTTCCATGAAATTTAAATTTCTTTTTTTTGCATTTTTAGCTTCCTGCTTCCTCGCGGCACCTAGCCAAGCTCAAAAAGACCCCAAGGCGAAAGTAGTGTTGGATGCCATGAGCCAAAAATTTCAAAGCATGAAGGGTTTTACCGCAAGCTTTGAATACACCTTCCAAGATGAAGGAGGAGCAGGTGACCGGCAAACCGGAGAGGTAGCGGTCCTAGGCGATAAGTACCGTCTCAAACTTCCAGATCAAGAGATTTATAACGACGGCAAGACGGTGTGGACCTTTATCCAAACAGCAGGATACAAGGAAGTAACGATCAACGATGCTGCCGGGATGGAGGGAGAATTGACCCCTTCCAACATCTATACCCTGTACCAATCTGGATTTAACTACAAGCTTTTGGCAGACAAAACCTACCAAGGGAAGCCCATTTCCACGGTAGAATTGACTGCATTAAAATCCAATGCCCCTTTCAAGCAGGTTCGCCTGCTCGTAGAAAAAGCGACGCAGCAGCTGTTGGGCTGGGAAATGCTGGATGGGCAGGGAGGCGTTTTTACTTATTCGTTTAAAAATCTCAAAGCATCCCCAAGCCTTCCGTTGAGCTACTTTATGTTTGATGTGAAAAAATATCCAGGCATAGAAGTGATCGACCTGCGATAAGGGTTGAAAAGCGATTTAATTTAGATTTCAACTCCCTTTTTCCACCTTTTCAAGAAGTTCTTGGCCTGCTTCCTTTACAGTGGGTAAAATTGGACCTAAGATTTCTAAAACTCCCGGAGTAAGCGGCTTGAGGTAGGACAAGTACTCACTTTTTTTCTCCCAATCTTTAAAGACATCTAGCTCGATTCTACCCAAAACCCATACGAGTAGGCTGATAAAAAATCCGGTTCGAACGATACCGAGTACAGCTCCTCCCAAACTATCGAGCCCACCCAAGAGCACCAGGGCCATCATTTTTTTGAGCGCCTTACCGGCAAGGTTGGCTAAGAAAAGGGTGGAGAAAAAAATCAGTAAAAATGCAAGGATGGGTAAGCCAAAAGCCGATTGATCTGTTTCGGTAGCCAGCCAGTTACTTACCCCTTCCATAAAATAAACTCCCAGCACGATAGCCAATACAAAGCCAAGCAGGCCGATAATACTCATCAGCAGGCCTTTTTTGTAACCCTCATAGGCTCCTAAGCCCAAAAGGAGAAGGATGACTACGTCTACCGGTTCCAATTTAATTTGCCAATAGGAGTTTGACCTGCTCCGAAATCGACTTGCCGTCTGCTTTTCCGGCCAACTCTTTGCTCGCCAATCCCATTACTTTACCCATATCCTTGGGTCCAGTAGCTCCAGAGCTCGCAATGATAGCTTGAATTGCTTGTACCAGTTCCTCCGTAGACAAGGCCTTCGGCAAAAACTCCTGAATCACCGCCAACTCGGCCAATTCCACTTCTAGGAGGTCGGCACGATTTTGCTTTTCGTAGATTTCAGCAGAATCTTTTCGCTGTTTTGCTGATTTGGTGAGCAACTTTAGCTCGTCTTCCTCACTCATGGTACCGGAGAAACCTTCCTTCGTTTCTTCCAATAAAATCAGGGATTTGATGGAGCGAAGGGCGGTTAGACGCACCTTGTCCTTGGCGATCATTGCCGATTTTATTTCACTTTCTATTCGCTGCTTTAAAGCCATAAGTTCTAGTTTTGTGTTATACCAGTACAACAACGTAAAAATACCCTTTTTTGGTGCTGAAATGACAAAGCTAAGTGTAAATATCAACAAGATTGCCACCATCCGAAATGCCCGAGGAGCCAATAATCCCAATGTGGTCAAAGTGGCCTTGGACTGCGAACGGTTTGGAGCACAGGGGATCACCGTGCATCCGCGCCCAGATGAGCGGCATATTCGCTACCAAGATGTGTTGGACTTGGCCCAGGTAGTGCGTACCGAATTCAATATTGAAGGCTATCCTGATGGACGATTTATGGAGCTTATCCGAACCGTGAAGCCTGCTCAAGCCACCTTAGTTCCTGATCCTCCCACAGCCATTACTTCCAATACCGGTTGGGATACGATTCAGCATCAAGCAATGCTTCGGGATATCGTCGCGGAGCTTCATGAGATCGGTACCCGAGTGTCTATTTTTATCAATCCAGAGGTCAAGTATTTTGAGCCAGCCAAGGATACTGGCACAGACCGGGTAGAGTTGTATACCGAACCTTATGCATCGAGTTATCCTTTAGACCGGGAAAAAGCCGTGCAGCCCTATGTGGAGGTGGCCAAGCTAGCTACCGAACTCGGTTTGGGACTCAATGCGGGCCATGACTTGGACTTGCACAACCTAGCCTACCTCAAGCAGCACATCCCGCAGCTGGAAGAGGTGTCGATAGGTCATGCGCTGATCTGTGATGCGCTCTATTACGGTTTGGAAAACACGATACAGTTGTATCGCAGGCAGCTTGAACTGTAATTTTTTTGTCAACGGTCGACGGTCAACAGTCCACAGTAAATTGTGCTTTGATGATGGAAAACGTATTAAAAAATTGATTCTAACTTCCATCCCACAGCGAATCGGCTGTCGACAGTGGACTGTCAACCGTTGACCAAAATGTCCACAGTAAATTGTGCTTTGATTATAAAAAACGTATTAAAAAATTGATTCTAACATCCGTTTCAAAACGAACTGGCTGTCGACAGTGGACCGTCAACCGTTGACCAAATATCAACAGCAAATTGTGCTTTGATTATAAAAAACGTATTAAAGGATTGATTCTAACTTCCATCCCACAGCGAATCGGCTGTCGACAGTGGACTGTCAACCGTTGACCAAAAATTAAAAACAAATTCAATTTTTTTATTTTTTAACATTTTTACATCTAGGATATGGCATTCAAATTTGAAGAGTTAAGGGTATGGGAAATGGCTATAAGCCTTTCGGCTGAAGTAAATGTTTTGATTAAAACTTTTCCTGTGGAGGAGCGATTTGTACTCAGCTCCCAATTTCAACGGGCTGCAGATTCGGTAGCATTAAATATTGCAGAAGGCTCTACTGGTCAGTCAACTGCAGAATTCAAGAAATTTCTCGGATATTCGATTCGATCTGGAATCGAAGTTATCAGTTGTTTGTATTTGGGAAAGAAAAGAGGAATTATCTACGAGGAAGATTTTTCAAAACTTTACTCCACTTATGAATCGTTAATTGTCAAAATTCAGGCGCTTAAAAACTCTTTTTGACTCGTGGTTTGATTACATAACCAATCTGCTGTGGACAGTGAACTTTTAACTTTTCAAAATGTCAACGGTTAACGGTCGACGGACCACAGCCAATTGTATTTCAGCGAGCAAAAAGGTATTAAAATTTGGATTGCAAACTCCATTCCTAAACGAACTGGCTGTCGACAGAGGACTTTGGACCGCTGACCAAAAAATTGTAATTAACTTATGAATAAAGTAGTATTATTTTGATTCTAAATTTGTTTCCACCACGAATCTGCTGTCGTCTGTCGACTGTGGACCGTTGACCACATGTATGCAACTAAACTTCAAAAAATCTGGCACCGGCCCACCGCTCGTTATCCTCCATGGACTATTTGGTTCCTTGGATAACTGGTTTTCCATTGCCAAGGAACTCGTTGAGCACTATACCTTGTATCTTGTAGATCAGCGCAACCATGGGGATTCCCCCCATTCCAACGACTGGAATTATGGGGTCATGGTGGAGGATTTACGGGAATTGCTGGATGCCGAGGGCCTGGATTCTGTGTACTTGATGGGGCACTCCATGGGCGGAAAGACCGTGATGAATTTTGCAGTGACTTATCCTGAGCGCGTACGTAAACTCATCGTGGGAGACATTGCTCCCCGACACTACCCGATTCATCACCAACGGATCTTGGAAGGACTCAATGCGCTGAACCTGCAAACATTGCAATCCCGAAAAGAAGCGGATGATCAGCTGGCTGCCTTCATCCCAGAACTGGGAATCCGCCAATTTTTATTGAAAAGTTTGGGTAGGGATGCGAACGGATTCGCATGGAAAATCAATCTCCCTGTAATCACCGAGCAGATTGAAGAGGTGGGCAAAGCCTTGGAAGAAGGAACCATTTTTGATGGCCCTACTTTATTTTTGGGAGGAGCGAATTCTTCCTACATACAGCAGCAAGATCTGCCTGACATCAACACCCATTTTCCAAATTCTGAATGGGTCTCCATCCCAGATGCTGGACATTGGCTCCATGCGGAACAGCCCGAGGCGGTGGTAAAAGCCATTCGCCGATTTTTGGGTTAAAAAAAGAACTGTTGCAAAATCTGCAACAGTTCTTTTTTTGCTGTATTTTTCAACGCAGATCTTCACGGAAAAAAACGCAGATTTAGTTCTATGTGTAAAGCTGATTTTTAACTTGAGCCCAAGGAAACTTAGGTTGGAAGTTCAAATAGGACGGCTGTCGACCGTGGACCGTTAGCCGTCGACCATTTCACTTCACTTTCTTCCCATGCTTCATCACCAAATCTACATCTTGCAGTAGGTTGATGTAGCGCAGCACATCGCCTTTTACCGCGATGATATCGGCATATTTTCCTTCGGTGATGGTTCCGTAATCTTTATCAACTTTCATCGCTACCGCAGGCCAATAAGTGGCCGCCTTGATGGTAAGCAAGGGGTCCATTCCAAAATGGTTCACCCATACATCCAGTTCGTTCCAGGTACTTTGGCTGTGAAATTTCATCGGGATGCCACTATCTGTACCGATAAGCATCACAACACCACTTTCTTTGAGCTGGGCAAACTTACGGTCTAAGGTAGGCTTTCGCACTGGAGTTAGCTGGAAGT
This sequence comes from Algoriphagus sp., assembly GCA_044236565.1. Lineage (GTDB taxonomy): Bacteria > Bacteroidota > Bacteroidia > Cytophagales > Cyclobacteriaceae > Algoriphagus. Next base: position 13,652 of record JBIIGH010000001.1, read on the forward strand.
AGGACATTCTACCTGGGAATCGGAGCGAGGCACGAATATCTCTTACGATAGAGTCAGGTAGTCCCAAATGCCAAGAGGTATCGTCTAATTTTTCAGGATTGTCTCGCACGAATTCGTAATTGAAAAGCCCTTCTACTGTTGGCGTCCAGAAAAGTGGCCCCAAATTCATTTTGGCAGCGCGCTCTTTCATTGCCTTCATGATGTCTTCGGGATATTCCGGTGCAGAACTCAGCCCTGTATGTTCAAAATTATCCACCCCAATTTGTAGTCCGATTCGAATCTCGTCAGGACGGTGGGAGTGGCCCACCACCATTTTTCCATATTTATGCGCTTCGTCCACCACGGCTTTAGCCTCTTCCAAGGTCATTTGATCTTGGTCGATGAGTTTGATTACATCCACACCTGCATCGATGAGTTTCTTCACCTTGGCACGGGCATCAGCTGCTCCATTTACTCCCCAACGGAAGGCTTCAGTACCTGGATAGGGTGCTTTTTGGATGAATGGGCCAGATACATAGATGGTAGGTCCTGGGATTTCGCCGTTTTGGATGCGTTTTTTGACATTGATGCTGGCCTCTAGTGGGGCGCCCAAATCTCGGGCACTCGTCACGCCGGCTAGCAGCAATTGATGGGCTGAGGAAGGCATAATCACCGACTCAAACACATCGATGTAGGTGCTGTCCCAATGGCTATAGTCGCTATGTCCGTTGAGCATCAAGTGCACGTGCATGTCCCAAAGCCCAGGAAGGACGCTCATCCCTTCGGTAGAAATGATTTCTGCTCCTGCAGGAATAGCCAAGCTACCTACCTGACCTACGGCCTTGATCCGTTCTCCTTCCACGATGATGACTGAATTTCGAATGGGTGTTCCTCCAAAGCCATCAATCAAGGTACCCCCAACTAGGGCTTTGAGCTGCTGAGCAAAAGAGGTGAGGCTCAGTAGAAGTAGGAAGGCGAAAAGGAGTGTTTTTTTCAACATGACTTGGATGGGAGAAAGTAAATGCCCCAATAAGGTACGGATTTCGCACATTAAATTTTAACTTTCGATAGCTATTCATCCCTCTATGCCCAAAGGAAAGTTATTTATGATCCCTACTGTGCTTGCCGAAAACACGGCACATTGGGTGATCTCTCCTCAAGTTCAAGAAGTCATTTCCCATACCAAGATCTTTTTGGTCGAAAACCCACGTTCCGCGCGGCGATACATTTCCAGTTTGAAGTTGGGAATCAACATTGAAGAATTACATATGGAAGTTCTAGACAAAGACACCCCTCCAGAGCAGGTGTCTCGGTTGATGATGCCGCTTTTGAACGGGGCTGATATTGGAGTGATTTCCGAGGCGGGCTGCCCAGGAATTGCCGATCCTGGTGCCTTGGCCGTAGCTTATGCTCACCAAAAAGGGATTCAAGTGGTGCCCATCTCTGGCCCTAGCTCCATGTTTCTAGCGCTGATGGGCTCGGGATTTTCGGGCCAATCCTTCGCTTTCCATGGCTACCTTCCTATCGATAAGAAAGAAAGAGCAATGACCTTGAAGCGCTTGGAGCAGGAATCGCTTCGTGAAAAACGGGCGCAGCTCTTTATGGAAACCCCTTTTCGCAACAATCAATTGCTGGCCGATGCGCTGTCGTCCTTGTACCCACAGACGAAGTTGTGTATCGCCAAAAATCTCACCGCTGCGGATGAGCTGATCCAAACCAAAACCATCGCAGACTGGAAAAACCATCCCCTCGATCTACATAAAGTGCCCACCGTATTTATCCTCCAAGCCTTCTAGCATGTTTACCATCGACGCACACCTGGACCTGAGCATGAATGCCCTCGAGTGGAACAGGGACCTTACCCGCCCCCTCGAAGAGATCAATGCCCGAGAGCTGGGGCTGACTGACAAGCCAGATCGTGGCAACGGGACTGTATCCCTTCCTGAGCTTCGCAAAGGAAATGTGGGCTTGGTGGTCGCTACGCAAATTGCCCGCTATGTGGCCCCAGATAATCCCTTGCCGGGCTGGCACTCACCCCAACAAGCCTGGGCGCATACCCAAGGGCAGTTGGCCTGGTACCAAGCCATGGAGGAGCAGGGGGAACTGAAGCAAATTCGAAACTTGCAGGAGCTGGAAGCGCATTTGGCCTACTGGAATCAAGGGGAAGACAAGAGTCAAAAAGCAATCGGATTTATCCTCTCCTTGGAAGGAGCGGACTCCATCGTGAACCTAGATTACTTGGAAAAAGCCTACGGATATGGCCTCCGTGCCCTCGGTCCAGGGCATTATGGCCCAGGACGCTATGCTTATGGTACCGATGCCTCCGCACCACTCTCCCAACAGGGGAGGGACTTGCTTCGCAAAATGGATGAATTGGGAATCATACTGGATACCACCCACCTCTGCGATCTGGCTTTTTGGGATGCCTTGGATTTGTTTCAAGGGCCAGTTTGGGCCAGCCACAACAATTGTCGTGCGCTTGTAGACCACAACCGACAGTTTTCCGATGACATGATCAAAGCCTTGATTGCTCGTGGAGCGGTCATTGGTGGCGTATTTGATGCCTGGATGCTCAGCCCAGGTTGGATTCGGGGAAAAAGTACCCCCAAGGAGCGAAACGTAACCCTAGCCACAGTCCTAGACCACATGGACCATATTTGTCAGCTTGCAGGCAATGCGGATCACATCGGTATTGGTTCTGATCTGGATGGTGCTTTTGGAAAAGAACAGTGTCCCGCTGATCTGGATTCGATCGCTGACCTACAAAAAATCCCCGCACTCCTCCAACAGCGGGGTTATTCCCCTCAGGACATTGAGAAGGTCATGCATGGCAATTGGCTTCGGTTTTTGAAGAAGGCCTGGAGCTAGATTTTTCCCGAATGGTGCCCTTTGAGGTAAATTCTGACCCTAATTTTTAGATTTTTTTTAGTTTCAAGGATTGTTAGGCAATCGATTTCCGAAGGCTTTTCTGAAAATAGCGGGTGCTTTGGTACTTTTTCCTATTTTTTAGAAAGCGAAACTTCGTATTTTTTGAAGGATTATTGTTCTGAATAGTCCCCAACCCAAAATCACCGATGCGTAAGCCTTCTTTGTCTTTTACCCAAATCATCAACATGAATGTTGGTTTTTTTGGGATCCAATACAGTTTTGGACTTCAGCAAAGCGCTGTCAACCCCATCTACGACATGCTGGGTGCTGCGCCTGACGAGATTCCACTGCTCAACCTGGCTGGTCCGATGACTGGTCTCTTGATCCAGCCCATCATCGGCGCACTCAGTGATAGCACTTGGAGTGACCGATACGGTCGACGCAAACCCTATTTCTTTATCGGAGCTTTGCTCTGCAGCATCTGCTTGTTTTTCTATCCCTTCAGCAGTACCCTTTGGATGGCAGCAGGCTTGCTCTGGGTGCTAGATGCAGCCAACAATACTGCGATGGAGCCTTACCGAGCCTTGATTGCGGATTCCTTACCCGAGGAACAGTATGGAAAGGGCTTTTTGACCCAAAGCTTCTTCACCGGCTTAGGCATCACCTTGGCCAACTTGTCCCTCTATTTTTTTCAGATCTATTTCAAAGGCAGCTGGGGCGCACTACCCGTTTGGGTCTATGCCTCCTTCTTTTTGGGTACGGTCTGCTCCATCACTTCGGTGCTTTGGAGCATGTCCAAAACACCCGAATACCCACCTTCTGAAGCAGAGCTTGCTGCCCTGAAGATTCGAAATCAGGGGATGCCTCATCCTGCTATCCAGTTTTTTCTATCTATTCTGACCACTCTCATAGCCTATCTGGTCTTTTTGCTGCTGCTTCCTTTTGCACTGTTTGACCGAGGGCTTATCCGAAAAGTACTTTCTTGGGTAGATAGCAAGCCTGCTTTACGTGTGCTGTTTGCGCAAAATCTAGAGATTGTAGAGGCTATTTTAGTAATGCCTTCTGTGATGTGGAAACTCGCCTTGGTGTACCTTTTTCAGTGGTATGCCCTGTTTTGCTACTGGCAAAATTCTGCCAAAAGCATCGCGCTTTCTGTATGGAAAGTGACTCCCTCCAGCGATCCTGCTGCCTATCAAGAAGCGGTGGGTTGGGCCGGTTTGGTGAATGGCTGGTACAACATTGTTACTTTCCTCTCTGCGTTCTTTTTGGTGGGTCTTGCCCAAAAATTCGGAGCTAAAAGAGTGCATTTCTTTTGCCTCCTGCTAGCCGGCATAGGCTTGTTGATTTTCCCGATGCTTGAAAATAAATATGCCCTATTTATCCCCATGGCTGGATTTGGGATCGCTTGGGCCAGCATGATGGGGATTCCTTACCTGCTGGTCGTCAATGAAATTCCCAAAGAACGCTACGGCGTGTACATGGGCATTATCAACATGATGATCGTCATCCCCATGATCTTCCAGACCCTGACCTTTGGTTACATATCAAAGAACTTCTTAAATAACGATGCTGGGCAAGCCATCCTTTTTGGAGGAGTCCTGCTCTTGATTGCCGCAGTAGCGACCCTTCGGATCAAAGAGACTAAGTCTACCGCTGCCTCCACTACTCAGTCAGCTTCTGGCCATTAACAAATTTCATCACCCACACCTTGCGTACCCCATGTCGGTAGAAGTTTCACTTACTGAAAAAATTACAGCCCTTTTCCAGGCCCATTCCCTAGCTACCCAAGGTGCAGACCAGGAGTTTGTGGCCCGGTTTCATGCCAGTCTCCCCAAAATTCAGACCCTTTTTCAAGAGCTGTATGGAGCGCATGAAGGAGCCGAAGATCAGCTGATCGAACTCTTACGGAGCCTGATTCTGGGTTACCAAGCCCGCGAGGAGCAACTCAAAGCTCGCGATCAAAAGAAGGTGGCAGAAGGACATTGGTTTCTCAGTCAATCGCTGGCCGGGATGAGTTTGTATGTGGATCGATTCGCAGGAACCCTCAAAACCATGCCTTCCAAGCTTCCACACCTGCAGGATTTGGGAGTCAACTTCCTCCATTTGATGCCGCTTTTTGAAAGTCCGCAGGGAGAGAGTGATGGGGGCTATGCCGTTTCCAATTTCAGAAAGGTAGATCCCCGTTTCGGTAGCCTGGAAGACCTAATCGCTTTGCGCAAAACCATGCACGAGCAGGGGATGTACCTGATGCTGGACATTGTACTCAACCATACTTCTCATCAGCATGAATGGGCAATGAAGGCCAAGGCTGGGGATCAAGAATACCAGAATTACTACTATACCTACGAAAACCGCTGGATCCCCAACGAGTTTGAGCAGGCCATGCCGGAGATATTTCCCGAAAGTGCCCCGGGCAACTTCACCTGGAATGAGGAGATGAAGCGCTGGGTTATGACGGTATTTCACAACTACCAGTGGGACTTGAATTTCAGCAATCCCAAGGTGTTGCAGGCGATGGTGGAGACCATGCTATTTTATGCGAATCTTGGGGTAGACCTCCTTCGCATCGATGCGCCGGCCTTTATTTGGAAGCAAACGGGTACCTCCTGTCAAAATCTTTCCCAGGCACATACCTTACTCCGCTTGATCAAGCAGTGCGTGGAAGTGGCAACGCCTGGGATGGCCCTGCTTGGCGAGGCGATCGTAGCGCCCAAGGACATTATGAATTACTTTGGTACGGGAGACTACGTAGCTCAAGAATGTGATTTTGCCTACAACGCCACCCAAATGGCTTTGCAATGGGACATGTTGGCTTCTGGAGATACGAGTGTGATGCTTCAAGCCCAAGCAGATATTCTCCGCAAGCCTTACGGTACCTCTTGGATTACGTACAGCCGTTGCCACGATGACATCGGTCTTGGCTATGAAGATGCCAGCATCGCTCAAGCAGGAAAGGATCCCTACTTGCACCGGCGATTTTTGAAGGAGTATTATTCCTTTTCTGGGGAACAGTGGATGAGCCCTGCCCGTGGCGCTCTGTTTTCCTCCAATCCAAAAACGGGCGATGCGCGGATCAGTGGCACGCTTGCCTCACTCTGTGGCTTAGAAAAGGCCTTGTATGAAGGCAATGGCCCAGCAATTGAGCAAAGTATTCAAAAAATCCTGCTCATGCAGGCTCATTCGATCTTTTTGGGTGGACTACCCATGCTGTTTTATGGAGATGAAGTCGGCTACACCAACGATTACCGGTACCAGCAGGATCCGGGGAAAAGCTATGACAACCGCTGGATGCACCGTCCTTTGCTGGACTGGGAAAAGGTCAACCGTCGGAAAACGGAAGGGACCTTGGAATACCAGTTGTTTGAAGGAACCAAGAAGCTGTTAGCCATCCGAAAATCTAAGGAACTGTTTGCCGACCTGAGCAATGTGTCTTGGATGACTCCCCACAACATCCATGTAGCGGGATTGATTCGCAGAAAAGGGGAAGACAGGTGCTATTGCTTGTTCAACTTCAGCGATCGCCCAGCGGGACTTACCTGGTATGCCTTCCGGGAGCAAGGGGAGAAGTCTACTTTCCTTTTTGACCACTGGACTCAGACTAGCTATACGCTAGGGCCTGACCACGAACATTTGGTGCTAGAGCCCTACGGGTTTCGCATTTTGGAACCTCGATAAAACGCAGGCCTGAATAGCTGATTTAGGATTTAGTAGAAGATCCGCGTACGAGCAGTTTGGTTTTCAGCTGCACTGTTTCGGTGTTGTTGAAATCTGTGTTTTGGAGTTGTTCAATCAACATTTCCACCGCTTTAGCGCCCATCTCTTCGCCAAACTGGTCTACCGAACTGAGTGTAGGGCTGGTGAATTCAGAGAGCATCCAATTGCTAAATCCAACAAGGCCGACTTGGTTAGGGATGGAATAATTGGCCGACTTGAGGTAGTTCATCGCACCCAAGGCCACCAAATCGGTGATGCAAAAAAGGGCATCGGGTGGATTTTGACTTTCCATCAGGGATTTGGTAAAGGAAAATCCCTCCTCTTCCGTGATGTCAAAGCAAGACTTCACCCATTCTTCTTGCAGGACTAACCCATGATCTTCGAGCGCTTTTTTATAGCCTAGGAAGCGTTGTTCCGCGTTTTTTACTTTCATCCTTCCGCTAAGGTGAGCGATTTTGCGATAGCCCTCACGAATCAGGTGGGCAGTAGCTTGGTAGGCGCCTTCAAAGTCATCGACCACCAACTTAGGACTGGGAAGGGATTCCGTGATCTTATCAAACTGGACCACTGCCTTGCCTTCATCCAAAAATGCCTGCAAGTGCTCAGCTTCCTTTGTTTCGTTTGAAACGGAGATGATGAGTCCATCTACCCCCATGCCTAAAAGGTATTGGCTAGCCAGGACCTCTTCTTTGAGGTGGTCGTAGGATTGGGCAAGTAGGACGCTGTAGCCTCTCTTTTTTGCGGCTTCCAAGGCTCCGCTGATGGTGGTGGAGAAAAAGTGATGCACGATTTGCGGAACAATCATCCCCAAAATAGAGGTTCGATTTTTTCGAAAATTAACCGCCATCGTGTTCGGCACGTACTGGTGCTTGGCCGCATATTCTTTGACGAGTTGTATCGTTTCCTCCGAAAGTGATGGATAGCCATTGAGTGCTCTGGAAACAGTCGAAGGGGAAAGTTTGAGTTCCTTTGCGATGTCTTTTAGCGTAATTTTTCGCTTTTCATTCATGAGCAGAAGACTAATTAAACAGTAAAACAGGTTGAAAAAGCATACTTTCTAAACTACTTATTTCTAGGGAGAATGTTTTGAAAAACGGAGGAATTCTAAAAAATTACCTTCCTTTTTGCCTCGATTCAATCGAGGCAAAAAGGAAGGTGAAGATTGGAGTAAAGTGGAGGTAACCTTTGCTACAGGAGGGGCCTAAACTGCTTTAAGAAGCGCACATCGTTTTCGGTAAAGAGGCGCAAATCCTTGATTTGATTTTTGAGCATGGCGATTCGCTCGATTCCCATTCCAAAGGCAAAGCCTGTGTATTTCGTAGAGTCGATACCGCAATTTTCCAAGACATTTGGATCCACCATGCCTGCACCACCGATTTCTACCCAGCCACTGTACTTGCATACGTTACAACCTTTACCTCCACAGATTAGACAGGAGATATCAATCTCTGCGCTGGGCTCGGTAAAGGGGAAGAAAGAGGGGCGAAAGCGAACTTTTGTTTCCTTGCCAAACATCTCTTTGGCAAAGTGGTACAGCGTATTTTTTAGATCGGCAAAACCGACATTTTCATCCACATAAAGGCCTTCGACCTGATGAAAAATGCAATGTGCGCGTGCAGAGATTGCCTCGTTTCGGTATACCCTACCTGGGGAGAGGGTACGGATGGGAGGTTTTTGATTTTCCATCACCCGAACCTGCACAGAAGAGGTATGGGTACGGAGTGCGATGTCTGGATTTTTCTCGATAAAAAAAGTGTCCTGCATCTCGCGAGCAGGGTGATTTTCTGGAAAGTTCAGTGCTGAAAAGTTGTGCCAATCGTCCTCAATTTCAGGCCCTTCGGAAAGGTTAAATCCAATGCGTTCAAAGATTTCGATGATGCGTTGTCTTGTAGCAGTAAGCGGATGGATCGCTCCCAATGGAGAATTGGAGGGAGGCAAAGTCAGGTCAATATCGGCCGTCTTTTGTTTTTGGTTGGATGCAGCAACCTTCTCAATCAGGGCTTGAAATTTCTCTTCTGCAAGTTGCTTTACCCCATTGACGAGTTGACCATACGCACGCTTTTCCTCATTTGGAATGCTGCCCATGGCTCCCATCAATTCTCCGACCACACTTTTCTTGGAAATAAATTCCATTCGGTAGGCCTCCAGTTGCTCTGGGGTAGTTGCGTCTGCTGCAGCGATGGCAGCTTTGATGGCTTCGATTTTCTCCTGATACATGAGTTGCCGGTTAATCCTGTGGCAAAGGTACCAATTTCTAAATTTTTAGGGTAATCGCCTAAGAGTTTCCTTCAGCGATTACCCCAAATTGTGTTTACCAAGTTCGTCCACCCTGTGGCCTTCCCATCATCCACGGTTGCTGCGGCTCGGCTGCTGGCTGCTTGAAGTTACCCAAAATGTAGGTGAAGGTAATCATGCCATAGCGGGTGAGTACGTTCGTAAAGACGTCAGTTACGGCCACGTCTGAAATGGTACGGCTGATGCTGTTGTTTTGGTTGAGCACATCAAAAAGAACCGCCTTGAGTTCTGCCTTGTTGTTTTTCGCAAAGCGGAATCCGCCCTCCATGTTCCAAAGCCAAAAGTTTTGGTTAAATCCTTCGGAAAGGCCGGAGTATAAGGAGTGTGCCACATTATTTCCCATAAAGAACTTACCATTCTTCGATGAGAAGTAGAGGCGCATGTTCGATTCTTGCTGGTAAAAGTTGTTGTCAAGATTCTGCTGCAAGGAGGAGTTGACAATGTTGTAGGAACCCGTAGTGCTGATCGAGAAATCTACATTTTGGCTGATGTTTGAATTGAAAGTCAATCCTTGGCTAAGTGTGGTGTTGTCATTCAGGTTGGAAACTCCATTAATCAAACCTGGCGTACGGTTGAAACTTACCCGCGTATTGATGTTGAACTGGGTTTTCAACTTCTTTAGTGGTGCTCCATAGGTCAAGAAGAAGCTGGAGCGGATGTTGCCATCCAAGTTGATCGGTCGAGAAAGCTGGCCTCCAGAACGAAGGAGAATCTCGTTGTTGATCAAGGTATCTTTTGTAGTCAAGAAAGTGCTATTTCCAATGAAATCCGAAGTAACGGAATGAGTCACAAATAGGAACAAGGTCCGTGATTTCTCGAGGTTGATTTTGCTGATGTTGGCGAAAATGTTGTGGTTGTAACTTTGCCCCAAGTCAGGATTTCCCACCCGTAGGTTGAGTGGGTTCTGGTTGTTGACTACATTTTGAAGTTCACTGACGCTCGGTTCGTTGGTGCTGGTTCGGTAACGCACTCTCCAGCTGAAGCCTGTTTTCCGGTTGCGGTAATTCAAGTTTGCGCTAGGAAGGAAGTTGTTGAAACTTCTATTGAAGGTTCCCGGAACTGGGAAGAAGGCCTCGTTGTCTAAGCGAGCATTTTGGTAGTCCATGTTTACATTGACAGACCAAGCTTCCTTGTTGTAGGCGTAGCCCGAACGAAGCCGTTGGGTGATGAATTTGTTGTCAAACTCATTACTCAAAGCCGTATCCAGAAGAGCTTTGCGTTCCTCGTCGATCTGGAAAGTTTTTTGATCGGAAGCCGTGGCATTGTTTCCTACCTGGTAGCCAAAAGTTCCAATTGCATTTTTGCTCAACTGCTCCGTAAAGGTCAGGTTGACGCGGTAGTTGAATCCTTCATTCAGTGAATAGGTTTCCTGCGTAGCGGTGTCCAAAAGATTTCTACGGAATTCACGGCTTGCGGCCAAAAGGTCAGAGTCCTGGTCTCGATTGGACCAAGCGGTAAACACTTCGGTAGAAAGTGTTCGGCCCTTTTTATCGAATTTGTAGCGGTAAGTCAGGTTATTGGATAAGTTGACCGCTTTGGTAGTTGCATTGCTGATGGATCGAAGTGCGGAAAGGGAATCGCCCAAGCTATTGCGGGTAAGCGCATCTCGATCGCTGAAGGTGCTGTTGTCCTGGAAGGAAAGGCTAGGCGTAAGCACGATCGAGTTTTTCTCATTGATATCCGCTTCAATTCTAGCATTGGCGCGGTGGTTACTATTTTTAACGGTATTGATCAGGTTTTCTTCGTAAAACTGGCGGAGGTTCGCGTTTACAACCGTTTCACGGTTGGTGATTTGACGCAGGGAGTTGGCTGTATTGTTGAAGAAATAACTACCAGTTACGTTGACTTTTTTACCCCATTTGTCGGAATAGTTCAATCCCATCGCATTCGTAGTTACGATGCCTCCAGAGTTGCCAACGAGGAAGTTATTGTTTCCTCCACCGCCCCATTGGCCTCCACCAAATCCTCCACCACCCATGCCACCCATCATTCCTCCTCTACCCGCTCCCGCAGAAGCATTGGCAGTTAATCCAGCAAGGTCTTGACTGGAGAAGTTTTGTTGGTTGATGTTGTTGAAAAGGCCCAGCACGGAAATCCGCTGGTCTCCTTTAAAGAAGTTGACGCTACCTCCAGCGGCATAGCGGTCGTCGTTGCCGTAGCCTGCATAAGTTCTTCCGAAGGAACCATTTTTGCGATCGGAGCGAAGGATGATGTTGATGGTCTTGGTGTAACTTCCGTCGTCAAATCCAGTGAGACGGCTTTGGTCAGAGCGCTGGTCCAGGACTTCTACTCGATCAATAGCATCTGCTGGCAAGTTGCGGAGCGCAATATTCGGATCGCTACCAAAAAATTCACGGCCATCTACTAAGATTTTTTGTACCTGTTCCCCTTGTGCTTGGATTTGGCCTCCTTGCATGGTGATGCCTGGCATCTTTCGAATGAGGTCTTCTGCCTGGGCATTGGTTTGTGTTTTGAATGCATTGGCATTGAAGGAAGTGGTATCTCCTTTTTGCTCACCTACAACGCTGACGCCTTTGACTAGCACCTCACCCAAGACTTTGGTGTCTTCGAGTAGGATCAGTTCGCCTAGCTCCACTGGCTCACGCATGCTGTGAATTTTTGTGATGGTTTTGTAGCCTAGAAAGGTGATTTCAAGCTTAACCTCTGGGATAAAAGGTCTGGCAATTTCAAATCGCCCATCTGCACCCGTTACGGTACCGCGAAGCAAGGAGTCAGTGACGGTTTTGATTAAGACATTGGCGCCGATCATGGGCGTTTTTGCTGCTCCATCGATGACCTGTCCGGTAAACTTTCGTTCGGGTCGGGCTTGGTCGGTTGGGCGCTGCCCAAAGGATGGAAGCGCAACAAAAAATGAAAAAATTAAAAGAAAAAGGAAGTGGTAAGTTTTCATAAATTGGTTGTAGTACACCTTCTTTGACTCCAATAGGGAGCAAAAGGTTTAATGGAGGTGTGGAGTAAAATTGGAGTGGGAATTCTAAGGGATAAGTGGTTTATTTTCAGTCTAAAAGTCGGGAAATCAAGAACCTTGTTTCATGATCTCTGCATACGAAATTCCGTAATGGCTTTCATGGTAGGTCACTTTGCCCTTTTGGATAAGCAGTACTTGTGGGGATTCATGAGGGATGCCAAAGCGCTCCGCGACCCTATTGGATACCGATCGGAAAGCGATCAAATCCAAGTAGTAAGGGGTAATTTTATCAGCGTCTTCAGGTTTCCAGTTTCGCAAAAGCCGATCCAGTGACATGCTGCTGATGGAGCAGCGGGTGCTGTGTTTGAATAGCAATACAGGCTTCTCCTCACTTGCTGCGATTACTTGATCAATTTGGGCTTCTGAGGTGAGTTTGTTCCAGTTCATGTACTCTTTTCGCTACTTTTGTAGTTAATCTTGCAAAGGTAACCTAGATCTTTCGAACTCTCAAGTACAATGACCGCGCCAACTTTCTGTATTGCAATTAAAAGAACTTTAATTTTTTGGATTGGAGCAGGGCTCTTGGCCGCATCCTGCAAGTCCTTGGATCCTGCTGCGAGCTTACCGCTACCAGTAGTTCCCGGTACCAAGTCTTCCTTGAATGTGCCCCTCGAAATTCCCTTTTCGACCCTTACAGCTTTAGCCAATCGCGAAACTCCCTCTCTGATTTTCCGTCAGCGGGGCATGGATTTAGGGAATGGGTTGGTAGGTGATTTTGAATTTTCAAGAAACGGTAAAATCCAGCTTCGCGCCTTGGATCAACAGCGTTTGGAGGTGGTGTTTCCGCTAAAAATTCAAGGGGAAATTGGCTTGAAGCCAGGAGGCATTCGAAATCTTCTGCAGACCAAGGTGCCGATCAACCAGGCCTTGGCTCCCGTTTTTGTGATCAACCCTCAAGTTCAGTCCAACTGGTATTTGGGGATATCTGAGTTTGAACTTTTGGACTTGGGAGGTAAAATGGCGCTGTCTGTTCTGGGGATTGAGCTGGATTTAAGCCCGCTGGTCAGACAAGAGATTCGCCGATTTGCGAAGCAAGAGCTTACTTCCAAGCCGAATTTGCTTGCACTCAAACCGATGATGGAGTCGATTTGGAACCAAGTGGGCAAGCCGATTGTGGTAGACGTAGAAGGCAAAAAAACCGGTCTCTCCATCCGACCTGACTCCGTGAAGCTTCGAGAGTACCTGCAGCCCAACAAGGGCTTGCACCTGGATCTGGGTTTTCAAGGTCAGGTCCAAATACACCCTGCTACAGCCCTTCCTAGCCGAGCTTTTCCACTTCCTACTATCTCCCCCAATACCGATGCATCCAATCGAATCGACCTGGAGTTGCCCCTCACTTTCACCTACGCCGAACTGGATGCCCTCATTCAACAATCGTTTGGGGGACAGGCGATTCGAATGAATAAAACTTATGTTTTTCAAGCCAAACAATTTCGTACACAAGCGTATGGGGATCGCTTGGGAATTACCGTTGCCTTTACGGCTGTCAGCAATAAAGGAGGAGAGTTGACTGGAGAACTATTTCTGGCCGGCCAACCCGTCTATGATCCCCTGAAGCAAGTGCTGCGCGTGGACAATTTGGATTTTGTGATGAAAAGCGGCAGTGCCAAAGCAATGTTGGGAACCATGATAAAGAAAGGGAAAATCAACAAGCAACTCAGCCAACGGATGAAAATGCCGCTGGGAGAGACTATTGGAGAAAGCTTGAAAGGATTGCAAGGGCGTCTCTCCCTGCAGACCTCCGTGGCCAATTTAGCTATTCAAGGTTTGCAAATCGTACCCATTGGCTTTTACCCGACAGCCACTGGACTGGCTATTCCCCTCAAAGCTACCGCCACCACTGCCATTCAATGGAAGTAAGGAATGCAGTAGATTGAAGAACTAAAAAAGGCAGATCATCCGATCTGCCTTTTTTAGTTGATGGTTAAACGCCTTTTTAAAAGTAACTATTCAATTTAAAGCTTGAAGTTCAATTAAATGAGCTGTGGACCGTGGACTGTGAGCGATTATCCGCAGTGATTACCAGGTAGGTTGTGCCACTGATCGAATTGCGGATAATCCTTTTTTATTTTCTTCCGGCTTTGATTTTTTCGACTACTTCGGGGTCCAAGAGGGTAGAGATGTCTCCCATGCCGTCTAGGACGCCTTCTGCAATTTTTCGCAGGATGCGGCGCATGATTTTTCCGGAGCGTGTTTTTGGCAAGCCTGGTACGATTTGAATTTTGTCTGGCTTGGCAATCGGTCCGATGATTTTGGAGACCGTCTCTTTAATTTCTTGAATGAGGTTGTCCTCACTTCGATTGCTCAAATCACAGATCACAAAGGCATAGATGCCTTGCCCTTTGACCTCGTGGGGGTAGCCAACTACGGCAGATTCGATCACTTTTGGATGCTCGTTGATTGCATTTTCTACCTCCGCAGTACCCAGTCTATGTCCGGACACATTGATGACATCGTCCACTCGACCCAGGATTCGGTAATAGCCATCGTGGTCGCGCTTGACTCCATCGCCAGTGAAGTACTTGTTTTTGTAGGTGGAAAAGTAGGTTTGCTTGCAGCGATCGTGATCTCCATACGTGGTTCTGATCATGGATGGCCATGGAAAATCGATGCAAAGGTTGCCCTCCACAGAGTTGCCGCGAAGTTCTTTGCCCTCTGCATCGACAATGCTGAGTTGGATACCGGGCAATGGCAAAGTAGCGTAAGCTGGCTTCGTAGGGGTGATGCCCGCGAGTGGGGAGATCATAATGCCTCCGGTTTCTGTTTGCCACCAGGTATCTACAATCGGGCATTTTCCTTTGCCGATGTGGTTGTGGTACCAGTGCCAAGCTTCTTCGTTGATGGGTTCGCCTACGGAGCCGAGCACTTTGAGGGAGCTCAGATCATGACCTGCAATGGGCTCGGTGCCAAAGGCCTGAAGGGCTCGGATGGCTGTTGGGGCGGTGTAAAAAACATTGACCTTGTACTTTTCAATGATCTCCCAGAATCTCCCAGGATGGGGATAGGTGGGTACCCCTTCAAACATCAGCGTGGTGGCGCCAGCGAGTAGGGGGCCATACACGATGTAGGAGTGTCCAGTGATCCAGCCAATGTCAGCGGTACACCAGTACACGTCACCTGGGGTGTATTGAAACACATTTTCAAAGGAGTACTTGGTGTAGACCATGTAGCCTCCGGTGGTGTGGACCACTCCTTTGGGCTTGCCGGTAGAGCCAGAGGTGTAGAGGATAAAGAGCATGTCCTCGCTATCCATCTCAGTGGCTTGGTTGACGGATGACTGCCCCACTACCGCTTCATGCCACCAGTAATCCCTTCCTGCGAGCATCTGGGTTTCTTGGCCAGTGCGTTGGTAGACAAGGACTGTTTCTACTGGTGCTTTTTCAAGGGCTTCGTCAACGATTTCTTTGATGCTAATTTGTTTGTTGCCCCGGAAGTTGCCATCTGCAGTGAGGACGGCTTTGGCTTTGCAGTCCAGGATGCGATCGGCTAGGGAGGTGCTGGAGAAACCAGCAAAAACCACCGAGTGAATGGCACCGATCCTAGCACAAGCAAGCATGGCGATGGCTGCTTCGGGCACCATTGGCATGTAGATGATCACGCGATCCCCTTTGCCGATGCCCTTGGAAAGCAACGTGTTTGCAAATCGGCAAACTTCCTCAAAAAGCTGACGGTAGGTAAGCGTACGTCCTGCTTCCCCAGGTTCGTTGGGTTCCCAGATGATGGCGGGCCGATCGCCAAGGGTGTAGAGGTTTTTCTCAAAAATATTCTCGGTGAGGTTGAGTTTGCCATCGACGAACCACTGTACCTCGGGAGTTTCAAAGTTCCACTCCAAGACCTTGGACCAGCGTTTTTTCCAATGAAAGGAGTCGGCAATTCTCGCCCAGAATTCTTCAGGCTGTGCCACACTTTTTTGGTATTCGTGAAAGTAGCCGCTGAGGGTATGTAATCGATCACTCATGAGTGGGGTAGTCTAGGGTATAAATCAATGGTTGGATGCTTTTCCTGCTCCTTTTGGGATTCGAATTTCCTGGATTAGTTGTTGGACATGGCTTGGAGGAGCAGGAGTCAACCAAGATACGCCAAAGCAAACCAAGAAGTTAAGCGCCATTCCTAGGGAGCCAATTCCCTCTGGGGAGATTCCCCACCACCAGTGTTCGGCGGTGTTGAGTTCGGGATACACAAACTTGAAGTAGCTAATGTAGCTGATGGTGAATACAAGGCCTGTCAGCATGCCTGCGATGGCTCCTTCCTTGTTGACCCGGGTAGAAAATATTCCGAGCAAGATCACCGGGAAGAAGGAGGAAGCGGCAAGGCCAAAAGCAAATGCTACTACTTCGGCTACAAAGCCCGGAGGGTTGATGCCAAAATAGCCCGCCAAAATCACGGCGCCTGCGGCAGAAAGCCTAGCAATCCGGAGTTCTTTTTTATCCGAAATATCGGGGCGGAATGTCTTGAATAAATCACGCGATATGGAAGTGGAAATTACAAGCAAGAGGCCTGCAGCTGTGGACAATGCCGCTGCCATGGCTCCAGCAGCCACTAACCCAACTACCCAATCAGGGAGCTGTGCGATTTCTGGGCCCGCCAAAACCATGATGTCTTTGTCAATGCTTAGCTCGTTGGTAGCAGGGTCTGCCAGGTATTGTACCGTGCCGTCCCCATTTTTATCTTCGATTTGAATCAACTTGGTTTGCTGCCAGTTTTGAACCCATTCTGGGAGCTGATCAATTGGTTTCTCGGAGGTGGACTGGATGATGTTGTACATTCCAAAGGCAGCTACTGCCGGTGCTGTGGTGTACAGAATTGCGATAAATGCCAAGGCGTAGCCAGCAGAAAGTCGGGCGTCTTTTACCTTGGGAACGGTAAAAAAGCGAACAATCACATGGGGAAGGCCAGCTGTTCCTACCATCAAGGCCAAGGTGATCATGAATAAATCGGGGATACTTTTCTTGCCAGAGGTGTAGTCAGCAAAGCCTAGGTCACCCAGCACTCCATCTAGCTTATCCAAAAGTGGAACTCCCGCGGCTACATCTCCCCCAAGTCCGAGCTGTGGAATAGGATTGCCGGTGAGTTGCATGGAAATGAAGATGGCCGGAACCATGTAGGCAAAAATCAACACACAGTATTGGGCGACTTGGGTGTAGGTAATGCCTTTCATTCCTCCCAATACGGCATAGAAAAATACGATGGCCATGCCGATCACTACTCCCCATTCGATGGGAAGCTCCAGGTAGCGGGAGAAAACGATGCCTACGCCACGCATTTGTCCTGCCACATAGGTAAAGGAGATGAATAGGGCACAGATGACAGCAACGACTCGGGCTTTATTGGAGTAATAGCGATCGCCTACAAAGTCAGGAACCGTGAATTTTCCAAATTTCCGAAGGTAAGGCGCGAGCAAAAGTGCAAGCAACACATAGCCTCCAGTCCAGCCCATGAGGTAAACCGAGCCATCGTAACCTGAAAAGGAAATGATGCCTGCCATAGACATGAACGAAGCGGCAGACATCCAGTCTGCAGCAGTCGCTAAACCGTTGGCGAGGGGAGAAACTCCTCCTCCGGCAACATAAAATTCTTCGGTAGATCCCGCACGACTCCAAATGGCAATGCCAAGGTAAAGCGCAAAGCTAAGTCCAACGAGTAAGTAGGTCCAGGCGAGTAAATCCATATCAGTCTTCGTTGACGTTAAATTCCTTGTCCAACTTATTCATCCGAACCACGTAAACAAATATCAGGACTAGGAAAGCGTAAATGGCTCCTTGCTGGGCAAACCAAAATCCTAATTTGAAGCCTCCCATTCGAATGCTGTTGAGCTCCTCTACCCATAGAATTCCACAGCCAAAGGAGACGATAAACCAAATAAAAAGTAGGATTGCGAGCGTTTGGAGGTTTTTTTTCCAATACTGCTCCATTTTTGAGGGAGAGGATGACATGTCGGTGACGGTTAGTCTGGGTTTAATTTGGCATTCATCAAAAAAAGCAAGGCGATTTTTGATGGAAGAAATATAACCTAAAAAATAGAAGGAAAAGACCTTTTTTCCAAAGGTGGAACCGCTTGGAGAAGTTAAGCCTCAATGCGTTTCACAAAAACTTTTCCATCTGGAATCGTCCAAGTCCTTGAAAATAAGTACAGTAAAATTGGAAGGGTATTCAGTTGGCTTGAGCCAGCAGGAGATCAAAAAGTAAAAATCAAATCAAGTATTCTGATGCGAAAGCTAGCGCTGCCGCCAAAAAGGTAATGGCCAGCTTGTTGAGCTGAAACTTGTGGTGCGGGCTACTTTCAAAAAAGATGGTGGTAGAAATATGCAGGAAACCCCCGGTAACTAGGCCATACAAAATGCCGATTCCTTCGGTTGAGAGAAGTCCCTGATTGATAAAGAAGGCGCTGGAAAGCATGCCCAATGGAGATCCAAGCGCAAAAATAGTGAGCAACACAAGGGTCCATTTTTTAGAAAGGGAGGCACCGAGAACGGCTGCTAGCGCAAAGGCTGCAGGACCTTTATGCATCAGAATACCAAGAAGTACTGTTTTGTCGCTGTGCTCCTGCGCCAAAGCAAGTCCTTGCTGCGCAGACGAATCTCCATGTGACAGCAGGGTGCCTTCCAAAAAAGCATGAATAAACAAGCCGATCATCAAGGTAAAAACACCCTTGGAAGTGGAAGACTCGTGCTTATGAATGTGCCCATGCTCGATTCCTGCCGACCAAAACTCCAAAAGCTGTTGCAAGAGAAAGCCGATCAGGATGTACACTCCCATGCGACTGGGATTGTAGGCGCTCGAAAACAATTCGGGTAGGATATGCAAGATGGTAATGGAGAACAGGTAGGATCCTGCAAATACCAGCACCAGTTTGAAGTATTTTTCTTTGAGTACTGGGGTGACAAATACCAGGAGACCAGCGAGTAGCGCAGTGAAAAATAGAAGAATAAAATTTAGCGCCATTGGATTAACCTTGCTGTAAACTCAGAGAAGGATTTTTTTGCAAAGGTATAAAAATTCAACAGTGTTGCACTATGAAATGCAATAATATTGCATAAGTCAATTTACTCGATTGGAAAGGAGAGCATAGCTTTAAGTTCTGGACTAGCGTATAGTGTAAGTCCTTTGCCTTTTTCATTGTAGATCAAAATCATCTCAACATCCTTCCGTTCGGAGTCGATCCGGATGGCATCTTCCCATCCGCGAACAAGTAAGGATTGCGCCAGAATAGCTGCTGCTTTCGAAGTTTTGGCGAGTACAGTAGTTTGGAGGAGTCCATGATTGACGGGATAGCCAGTCCGGGGATCCAGCACCCATGCTTTTCGTAGTGAGTCTTGTCTGTAGGACTGCGTAAAATCACCCGCAGTGGCTACCGCTCGGTTTTGCAAGGCAATCCAGCCTTCCTTTGCCTTCCCGAGGCTATCCAGGCGTTGGGTTTTGAATTTCCAAAGTTCTTGTCGCTCGTTGACACCTTTTGCTAGGGTATGCTTGCCAATCTGCAAAAAGTAGTTTCGAATTCCTTGCTTTTCCAAGAACAGGGCCACCTGGGCCAAGGTTAGCGTTTGGCCATAATCCAACAGGTTGATCTTAAGTCCCGTTTTTTCTTTTCGTATTAGGGTGTCGTTCAAGATAAACTTAGGCATTCCCACATTATCGAGTAGGGCAGCAATGTTTGCACTATCCTTAATCCCTGCTCTTGAGGCTGAAAAACTCCATCCATCGTAGAGAATTCCAGCTGTAGGATCCCAAGAGCTTTCAGCATTTTTGGAATCTTGGCTTACCATTCGTAGTAGGGCCAGGAGATCTTTGGAAGGCCTGGGGAGTGAATCCTGACGATTGAGTTGGTACAGCTCTGAGCGGGGTGAATCCATCAAGTACAACTGGGCTTGATGGTTCAAGAGGGAGTCAAGTTTGGCCTTTACATTTGCCCGCTCGGGATGGTATAAAAAAAGATAGGGCTGATCCATAAACTCCCCATTCCAGGTGATTAATCCATTTTTTCGAGCTACCTCATCCACTGAAGATCCTCCGTCTGTGCTTGACCTGTACAAATAGACGATCAGGACCATGCCAAGTAGTACAAAGGAATAGATTAAATTTTTTCTTGCGTTCGGACTCATCAGGGAGGAAAATTTGAAACAAAATTAGTACCTTTTTTTTAACCTTATGCGAAAGATTCACATCCCCAGCCTTTCCGGTTTTTTCTATTGTGGATATCCATTTTATTGCCAATAACCAGAGAAAATAAGGTTAGAGGTTCAAGAAGGTGAGCTGTGGACCGTGGACCGTCAGCTGTTAACGATTATCCGCATTTATATATAGGAGAACTGAGCTACTGGTAGGATTGCGGATAATCATATTAGTTATATTTGTAGCTAGCGCAACGCACATGAGAGAAGATTACTTGTCAGGAGACGAAGAACAGTTAGGGCCCAAGGACCGGGAGTTTGAGCGTGCTTTACGCCCGCTAAGCTTTGAAGACTTTACGGGGCAAGCTAAAATCATCGAAAACCTTCGTGTGTTTGTTCATGCTGCCAAAAAAAGAAACGAACCCCTAGACCATGTGCTCCTCCATGGACCTCCTGGTTTGGGAAAGACCACCCTCAGTCACATCATTGCCAACGAGCTTCAGGCGGGAATAAAAATCACTTCTGGCCCGGTGCTCGACAAGCCCTCTGACTTGGCAGGTCTTTTGACTAATCTGGAAGAAGGGGATGTCTTATTCATTGACGAAATCCACCGCCTCAATCCGATTGTGGAGGAATACCTCTATTCGGCAATGGAGGATTACCGCATCGACATCAT
Source organism: Algoriphagus sp. (assembly GCA_044236565.1). GTDB lineage: Bacteria > Bacteroidota > Bacteroidia > Cytophagales > Cyclobacteriaceae > Algoriphagus. The sequence continues at coordinate 34,281 of JBIIGH010000001.1, forward strand.
GCTGGACAGTGGGCCAAATGCCCGATCTGTCCAAATTTCCCTCAGCCCCTTCACCCTAATTGGCGCTACCACACGTTCGGGATTGCTGACCTCCCCACTTCGGGCGCGTTTCGGCATCAACTCCCGTTTGGAGTACTACGACGCCAAGTTGCTCACCGATATTGTATTGCGCTCAGGGGGCATCTTGCAAACTCCTATTGATGAAGTGGCGGCATTCGAACTCGCACGCCGAAGCCGAGGCACGCCGCGTATTGCCAACATGCTCCTTCGTCGTACTCGTGACTTTGCAGAAGTAAAAGGCAACGGTACCATCACCTTGGAAATCGCGAAAATGGCCTTGAATGCCTTGGATGTAGATGAAAATGGTTTGGATGAAATGGATAACCGCATTCTCTTGACGATCATCGAAAAATTCAAAGGAGGGCCTGTTGGCCTAGGAACTATCGCTACAGCTTGCGGGGAAGAAGCGGAAACCATCGAAGAGGTATACGAACCCTTTCTTATTCAAGAAGGCTACCTCAAGCGTACCTCTCGCGGGCGAATGGCCACCGAGCTGGCTTACAAGCACTTAAAAATAAAACCGACAGGGGCAAGCGGAACCCTGTTTGATATTTAATATGATTATCCGCAATCATGCCAGTAGCTCTCCTCGCCTATTTAAAACTGCGGATAATCGTTGACAGACCATAGGCCACGGCCTACAGGCTTTCAACGGTCCACAGATCACCTAATTGACCCTCAAACCTTTTTTCCTCTCTTTAGTGGTGAAAAAGCGGATAATAAGAATATTTAAAATACTAAAAAGCCCTACTCCAAATCCATGAAGTAGGGCTTTTTGCTTATTGTAGACAGTTCGGGTCCTGATTTTTTTAGGCGAATTTTTTGAGCGATTGCTCCAAAACTCGAGCAAATCGGTACACATCCTCGAAGCTCGTGTAAAGTGGCGCTGGTGCCAAGCGGATCACGTTTGGATTTCTCCAATCTCCTACCACTCCCTGCCCGTACCATTCGTCAAAGACCGCTTTGCCTCCCTTGTGAATCAACAAAGACAATTGGCATCCTCGCTCGGCTGGATTTTTTGGGGTGATGATTTCCAATACTCCTGAATCCCCGCTGATCTCTTCAATTAAATATTCCAGGTAGCCGGTCAATTGGATGCTTTTTTCACGAATGGCAGGCATGCCTGCTTCTTGAAATAGGTCCAAAGAAGCTTGGTGCACCGCCAAGGAGAGGACGTTGGAACAAGCAAGTTGCCAACCGTCGGCTCCATGCATGGGTTGAAATCCTTTTTCCATTTTGAAGCGCTCTGCTTCACTATGGCCCCACCAGCCAGCAAACCGATGAAGGTCTGGTCGATCGGCATATCGCTCGTGAACAAATATTCCAGAGACATTTCCAGGACCTGAATTCAGATATTTATAGCTGCACCAAGTTGCAAAATCTACATCCCAGTCGTGAAGTTGAAGTGGAGCATTTCCTGCGGCATGGGCCAAATCAAATCCAGCTACCGCTCCCACTTCATGAGCTGCTTGGGTGATGGCTTGGATGTCAAAAAGTTGCCCTGTGTAATATTGGATTCCAGCCATATTGATCATAGCAAGGGAGGAACCCTGTTTGCGAATCTCTTCGACAATATCTTCGGTACGCAAGGTAAACTCCCCTGTTCTTGGCAGCAATTCCACCAACACGTCATTGGGATCGAGACCATGAAACTTGATTTGAGTTTCCAGCATGTATTGGTCCGAAGGAAAGGCTCCGCCTTCTACTATGATTTTAAATCGAGTAGGAGTGGGCTGGTAAAAGGAAACCATCAAAAGGTGCAGATTGACCGAAAGGTAATTCATGGCAACCACCTCCTCGGGCAAGGCACCTAGGATTTGAGCCAGAATGGGCTTTGATTTCTTCCGTACCGAATACCAAGGATCTTCCCCATGAAAATACCCATCTACCCCCATGTTTGCCCAAGCGGCCATCTCCTTCTCTAGGTAGGATGCAGCAGTTTTTGGCTGTAAGCCTAGGGAATTGCCGCAGAAGTACAGGGCATCTTTCCCATTGATTTTGGGGAAGTGAAAACGGGATCGAAAATCCGCCAAGGGATCCAATGCATCTAGCCCTTTGGCAAAAGATTCGGTGTATTGGTAGTGAGGGAAGGGCGTCATTGTGGAAGGGGATATTGGGTGTCTATTCTTAGAATCAAGCTACTCGATTTTTGTTTGGATAGATCGATTAATCCTGGGCTAATTTCAATTTTAATCGAATCCAAAAGGGCCGTCCGCTGGCTCAGTTTTTTTCGAAAGATACATCCAAAACTAGTTCAAAGTCCAAATCGGAACTTCCAACCTGTCCTTTTTTTGGCTTAATTTGTGTCAAGACTCCCAACTCCATGACCTACCCCATTGCGGACCTTCATTGTGATTTACTTTCCTTTATGGCGAAAGTTCCAAAGGCAGATCCCTTTGATCCCGATCAAATCGCTTGTGCCTTTCCTTTGCTAAAAGCTGGGGGAGTGCGGGCGCAGGTGATGGCCATTTACACCGATGTACATCCCGAGAGTATGGAATTGGCAAGTCGGCAGGCGGACCTCTTTGTGAAGCTTCTTGAAGACCATCCGGAAACGGTATGTAGATGGGATGCAGCCTTTCAGCAGCAGCTGGAGACCACCGAGCAACTAGGAATCATTGCTTCCATTGAAAATGCTGCTGGCATAGGTACAGCAACAGCCACTTGGAAGGAAATCTATGCACAGTTTGATGCATTGCTGGAAAAAGTAGGTTCACTCGCCTACATCAGCCTCACGCATCATACCGAAAATCGATTTGGTGGAGGCAATTACACCGAAGGAATTGGCTTGAAAGAAGATGGCAAACGCTTGCTCGACTACCTAGCAGGCAAGCGTATTCCCGTAGACCTTTCCCATACCTCCGACCTTTTGGCGGAAGGAATTTTACATCACATCGACCGACACCATTTACCAATTCCAGTGCTGGCTAGTCACTCCAACTTCCGAAGCATTTGGGACCACAAGCGAAATTTGAGTGATGAATTTGCACAGGAGATTATCCATCGTGAGGGCATCATTGGGGTCAATTTCCTGCGGGCCTTTTTGGATAATGAGCAGCCAGAAAGATTATTTGAACACCTGATTTATGGTTCCAAGCTCAATGAGCAGGCGATTGCCTTTGGAGCAGACTTTTTTTATACCCAGGATTTTCCAGACTCGAGTCGTCACCCTATTTATTTTCCTCTGGCCGAAAATGCCAGCAAATACCAAGGCATTCTAGAGCACCTCAGTCAGGAACTTTCGGAAGTGCAGCTTGGAAAATTGGCCTATGAAAACGTCTTTCATTTTTACCAAAAACTCTGGAGCTGATGTCAAGCCACCACTTTGTCAAGGAGCAGCAGGAACCTGCAGTTTTTATATTGAATCCCAGCGGAATCAATTTTGAAAGTGTCGCCCCACTTTTGGAATGGTCGCCTACCATCCTTGTGGATCAAGAAAGTGTGGATGTGGTACTGAGTTGGGGAATTAAAATCGATGTGGTTCTGGCCACTTCTTCCTTTCAAGAGGAAAACATGCAGCTGCTGGAAGAACAGTATCCGCTCCGTTTTTTGACAGTTTCTGCTTCACAATCCTTGGAAGAGGGCCTTCATTATTTAGTGGCTTCGCAGCACAAGGGCGTTCATTTAGTGGGCCTAGATCACCTCCTTTGCCTCCAACTTGAAGAGAAGACCAACTTCTTGGATTTGACTCTAGTGGATGGGGATTGGAAATACTATCCGGTCAAAGGAGGGAAGTTTTCGAAGTGGTTTGCAGCTTCGGAAATACAAATTTTAGCGACAGAAAATCAGCCCTTGGAAATATCCAATGCCAACGGTCAACTCCTTTTCCCAGTCCAGTACTTGACCCAAATCGAGGTTCCAGAGGGCACTTCTACCTTCTCCAGTACGGGGATTTTTTGGATAGGAGAGCGAGTAAGGGCTTAGCATTTTTCGGCTATTTTTTTAAACAGCCTAGAATAGACCACAATAGAATAAAACCACATAGACACATAGGTTTTTTTTCTATGTGTCTATGTGGTTTATTCCTTCAACAAGATGTGGATACTATACGCTTGTTTTTGGGTTCTTTTTTGTAATTCTTCAGCTTTAATGAGCTGCTATTTTCCCTTACTCTTTTTGGGTTTGTTATTCTCTTCAGGCAGTGCTTTTAAAGCATCTTTGGCATTCAAAGAGGTTACTACTTTTTTACCTGTTTTGTCTTCCAATTCCAACCTTGCCACTTTAGCTACATTACCACCTTGTTTGGCCACTTTCTTATTTTCCTCAAAATCTTTTGGATTGGTAGCAGCCGATATTTCTTTTGTAGAGGCTTCTGCAAGCATGTTCAAGATCAACTCGGTATTGGTCATGTTATCCCGTAAATTCTCCTTTTTTAAACCTTTTAGGACTTTATACTCCTTGGTGGTTTTGTCGCTCCAGGCTTTGGAAATAATATCGGTGAGTGTAGCAAACTGCACTCCTTCTTTCAGACCTCGTTTTTTCCATTCATCGGTGAGTTCTTTCCGTATCTCAATGCTTTTCAATCGTTGGTTGATCCAGTTTTCAGAGTAGCCAAGTTTTAGGTATTGCTCCAACCCCCGGTCTATACTCAATTCTGGATCTTGCATTTCATCCAATCGTTCTGATCCTACCTGAGCCAACCATACCTTAAAGGGCTCTGCTTTGGGCGATGGAATGGATTGTATTAAACGAAAAAGTTGCTCGACATCAGCTACATCGGTCATTCGCATTTTGCCGTCGGCAGCCAGCATTTTCAAACCGTGACAATTCGTCACGGTTTCATTTCCTTCTTCTTTTAATCGTTGTTTAAGCTTTCTCCAATAGGCATTCGCATCACTACTTTCGGTGAGTAATGCAATTACATCCACAATAGAGATATACCATTTCTCTTGCTTGTCATCCCAAATGCTGCGCACTTGCTTTTCTTCAAACAGTTTGATGGCAGTCTCTTTGGTCATGGTCTACTCGAGTTTAAACTAATTTCCTACCACAAGAAACAATCCTGCAGCTACTAGTGCTCCCAAAATTGGGCCTACTACAGGAACCCAAGCATAGCCCCAATCTGAGTCACCCTTGCCTTTTATTGGCAGGAGCTGATGCATGATTCTTGGACCCAAGTCACGGGCAGGATTGATGGCATAGCCGGTAGTGCCACCCAGTCCTAGTCCAATAGTCCAGACCAATAGGGCAACAGGAATGGCGCCAATTGAACCCAAGCCGATAGGTGTTTTACCTGCATCTTCCAGGTTGGCTCCAGCGATGTAAAGAATCACAAAGACCAATACAAACGTTCCTAGGGCTTCTGAGAGCACGCTGGTTGAAAAATTCCGTACCGTTGGATCTGTACAAAAGACGCCTTTTTTCAAGCCAGGATCATCTGTTAGGTCAAAATGATGCCGGTACATGGCCCAGGCCAATCCCGAACCAAGCATCGCGCCGCCAAGTTGCACCAAAATGTATCCAGGAGCCAAGGCCCAATCAAATTTGCCAACCGCTGCCAAACCAATGGTAACAGCCGGATTCAAATGTGCTCCGCTAGCAGGTCCAGCAATGACTACCCCACAAAATACGGCGAAAGCCCATGCCGTGGTGATGGCGATAAGTCCGGCCCCATTTCCTTTGGTGCCTGGCAAAATCACATTGGCCACTACACCTGTTCCCAAAAGAAGCACCACTGCGGTGCCTATAAATTCTGCTACTAATGGATTCATTCTTCCCAGTTTTTAGTTCGTTCAACTGCTTTATGCCAAAAATGTACTAATTTTTCTCGTTTGCTGTCCTCCATAGCTGGAGAAAAGGTCTTATCCGGCTGCCATAATTTTTGGAGTTCCTCCTGATCTTTCCAGAAGCCCACTGCTAGCCCTGCCAAAAATGCGGCGCCCAATGCGGTAGTCTCAATGATTTTTGGGCGTTTGATTTCACAATCCAGTAGGTCTGCTTGAAACTGCATCAGAAAGTTATTGGCCGTGGCACCCCCATCTACTCGGAGTTCTTGTGTAGGCTTGCCAGAATCCTTTTCCATGGCCTTAAGCACATCGAAAACCTGGTAGGCAATGGCCTCCAATGCCGCTCTCGTGAAATGTGCGGTAGTGGTGCCTCGGGTAATTCCAAAAAAGGCACCTCGGGCCTGTTGATCCCAGTGCGGCGCGCCCAATCCTGCAAGGGCAGGAACGAAATATACCCCCTCGTTGCTGGCGACACTGGTGGCCAGCTTTTCGGTTTCCTTGGCGTCGCTGAATAGTTTGAGGCCATCTCGAAGCCACTGAATCGCTGCACCTCCAATAAATACAGACCCTTCTAGGGCGTAGTTGATTTCATTCCCAATCTTCCAAGCCACCGTTGTGAGGAGCTGATTTTGGGAGCGAACGGCCTCCTTACCAGTATTCATCACGAGGAAACAGCCGGTTCCGTAGGTGGTTTTGGCCATGCCCGGCTGGGTGCAGAGTTGCCCAAAAAGGGCTGCTTGCTGATCTCCAGCTACTCCGGCAATTGGAATTTTGGTGTTGAGTACATCTCCAGCAGTTTCAGTGAATACCTCACTGCAGCTTTTGACTTCTGGGAGCATGGAGCTAGGGATATTAAAAAGATCGAGCAGTTCCTGATCCCATTGTTGGGTATGGATGTTGAAAATCAGCGTGCGGCTAGCATTCGTGATGTCGGTGAGGTGGCTTTTGCCAGCAGTGAGCTTCCAGATCAACCAGGTGTCAACGGTTCCAAAGGCCAGTTCACCCGCTTCTGCGCGTTGCTGAGCTCCGTCTACATGGTCGAGAATCCAGCGGATTTTGGTTGCAGAAAAGTAAGCGTCAATGACAAGCCCGGTTTTTTCTGCGATTTGGTCGGCCACCCCTTTTTCTTTAAGTCCATCGCAATAGGCAGCGGTACGACGGTCTTGCCAGACAATCGCATTGTAGAGGGGCTTGCCCGTGCGTCGATCCCAAACGATAGTGGTTTCTCGCTGGTTGGTGATGCCAATGGCAGCCACTTGGTCGGGACGAATTGATTTTTGAAGCAAGGCCTCCATCAGTACGCTGGACTGGCTAGACCAGATCTCTTCCGGGTCATGTTCCACCCAGCCCTGCTGGGGGAAAAATTGGGTAAATTCCTTTTGAGCGAGGGAGACAATCTCTCCTTTTTGATTAAAAATCAAGGCTCGGGAACTGGTAGTGCCTTGGTCTAAGGCTAAAATATAGGGTTTGTCAGCGGGCATTTTGGGTGGTTGCTTCTAGTGAGAACTTGAATTTAGCGGGTATGAATCATATATTTTTCAGCTATTTTATTAAAATTAATTAATTCCGAAGCAATCCAGCTTTCATCCTTTTGAAGGACCTTGGCCATGGTGGTTGCTACCCGTTCTGCTGCTGCTACCGCCGCTTCTGGATCGAGAATTAAAAATCGTATTCTCCGAGAAAGCACATCTTCTACGGTGAGGGCCATTTCCTGCTCGCATGCCCAAACTACCTCCGCTAGAATATTTGGGAAGTGGGGATGAATGAGTTCCGCCAACGCTGGATCTTGAACTGCCAGCGTTTGGATTTTTTGGGCGTCCGACCCATACACTGCCCAGTGTCCAGCAGGAATAGTTTCGGTGTAGCCATGAATGTGTTGCTTCGATGTGGCACTTGCAGGGATGGCTTTGCCGGTGATTTGGGTAAAAAAGTTAACGGTATCTTCTCCCATTTTACGGTAGGTAGTCCATTTTCCTCCGATGAGGGAAACTAGTCCACTTGGAGAGACGATAACTTTATGGGAGCGAGAGATTTCCTTGGTTTTGGTGCTTCCTTCTTGCGGTCGAGCAAGCGGTCGAAGACCAGCAAAAACTGCCTTTACATCTTTCCGTATTGGTTTACGAGTTAAATAAGCCCCTGCCGTTTCCAATACAAAATCAATTTCCTGTTGAAGGGCTTCTGGCTCTAGTTTGGCTTTTTCGCGGATCGTATCGGTGGTGCCCAGCAGGAGTTTGCCGTGCCAAGGCACACCAAATAAAACTCGTCCATCCTTGGTTTTAGGAATCATCAGCGCATCCTTGTCTCCTAAAAAACTCAAATCTAAAATCAGGTGGATTCCTTGACTGGGTTGAATCGTTTTGGCTGCCTGTGGGTTATCAAGTTTCAGAATTTTATCCGCAAAGACACCCGTGGCATTGACGATCATTTTGGCTTGGACCTGAATGCTTTCTTTGCGATTTAGGTCTTGAACTTTTAGTCCCGTCAGCTTGCCGCTAGCATCTTTGCTCAGCCCTGTGATCTTGGCATAGTTGAGGAGGCAAGCCCCGAGCTCATCCGCCGTTTGTGCGAGGTGAATGGCCAGTCGTGCATCGTCAAACTGCCCGTCGTAGTAACAAACTGCTCCTTGGAGCTCTTTCGCTTGAAGCTGGGGAAGGCGTCGAAGGGTTTCATCCTTGGAGACGAATTTGGAGGAGCCGAGGCTGAGGCTGCCAGCCATCCAATCGTAGATTTTCAGCCCGACGCTGTATTGGATCCTTTCCCACCAGGAATAGATCGGGATGAGGAAGGACTGTTTGTGGGTGAGGTGAGGGGCGTTTTTGAGGAGAAGTCCACGCTCTTTGAGGGCTTCAAAGACTAGCGAGAGTTGCCCTTGGGCTAGGTAGCGCACTCCGCCATGAATCAATTTGGTACTTCTGCTGGAGGTGCCTTTGGCCAAGTCGGCTTTTTCAAATAGGGCAACAGCTAGTCCTCTGGAGGCAGCATCCAAGGCCACGCCTAGGCCTGAGGCTCCGCCACCGATGATGGCGATGTCCCAAACCTTGTTTTTTTCGTGAAGACGGTGGAGGTTGATCTCCCGGTTCATGTAGCCTTGGTTTAGACTAAATGTAACTAGGAAAATGAGAAAATGGAATCTAGATTTTATTTAATCTGATTTCCCTCTTTTTCATCATAAACTAGAGAAAAAAAGGTTTGAGGTTCAATTAGATGAGCTGTGGACCGTTGACTGTGGTCTATCAACGATTATCCGCCGTTTTAATAGGCGAGCTAGGCAAATGGCATGATTGCGGATAATTAAATAATTTAAAACTCCTTGTAAAGTTTACGAACCACTTTGGCCCCATTTTTCTCTAGGGTCACTACATAAATAAAGTCGTATTCCAGGTCGGTCAAGTCTGCAAATTTTTCTCCTTCACCCACAAAAGCATTGGCCAGTTGGCTGACGGTATTGCTATGGCCCACTACGAGGATATTCCCTTCACTGCTCCGAAGGTCGGCAACAAAAGCTTCTTGATTTTTGGGATCATAATATTCTACGGTTACTCCTGCCCCCGCTGCAGTGGGTTGAGCGGTATTTCGTGTGCGTGTATAATCGGTAGACAATACCCGTTTGATGCTTTCTTTTTCAAGAATCTGCGCTAGTTTTTTAGCGCGTACCTCTCCAACGTATGCGAGTTCCGGGTCTTGTCCTTCCAATTGCTTTTCGGCATGACGAACAATGTAGATCGTCTTGGGAGAGTTTTGTGCAGTACAGGCACTTAGAATTAGCAGAAAGCTGAAAAGGAGGATGTAATTTTTCATGAGTTAGCTAGGGGGACTATGGAAATACGATTGAAATATAATGGAAATAGCCTGAGCAAGCTCAGGGAAATAGAGAACTCAATTCGTATTTCTACTTATTTCAGGAAGCTGCCCGCCGCGGCGGGTATTTCCCTTTAGTATTTCACGAAGCGTAGCGGAGTCTATTTCTATTGTATTTCAATAAGTTATTTCACGTAGCCTGCCTTCCGCAGGCAGGCGCAGCGGAGTTTATTTCCATCGTATTTCAATGGTATTTCGTTTTATCATCCCGAAAACGTATTATCCAAATGCTGATCCTTGGTTTTTACGGTTTCCAAGTCAAGAAACTGCTCCCAGAATTCAGTTTCAGGAAGTGCGGCTCTCAGAAAGAGTTTTTCCTTTTTGATGGGATGTTCAAACACCAGGTGGAATGCATGCAGGTTGATGCTCGCGTCAGGATTGGGTTTGGCAAAACCGTACTTCACATCTCCACGAATGGGGCAACCCATCGAAGCGAGCTGCACGCGAATTTGATGCGGTCGGCCAGAGATAGGACGAACCTCCAATAGGTAGTGGTCATTCATGTGGCCAAGCACCTTGTAGTTGAGTTCGGCCTTTTGGGAGCCAGGAACTTCCATCTCGTGGGCTGTCACAA
>JBIIGH010000214.1:0-4161 GCA_044236565.1 Algoriphagus sp.
TTATGGATTTAGACCAGAGTCCCTGCTGACCATGCGTAGACTTGGAATGTTGGAAGAAATCAGCGACTTGGATGCAAAAATCATCGTAGAAAACACTGTCGCTGGGATTTCCACCGCCTATTACCGCTTGATATTGGAGTTGCAGCGCCTTAAAGTGCTTCAGCAAACCTTATTCTTGAGTAAAGCGAGATTGGATATCTCCCAAGCACAGTATGAATTGGGTGGAGCAGGGAAAAGAGATTTTCTTGCAGCCCAAGTGGACTACAATGGGGATTCCAGCTTATTGATGACTCAGTACCAAGTCATCCAGAATGCACGAGTCAACTTGAATGAATTGCTCGCAGCGGATCCTGACACCAACTTCCTGATTCAGGACAGCACCATTACCATTGGAGATCGATTGGCTCTTGAGACGCTTTATGAAAGTGCATTTCTAGAGAATAAGCTCCTGCTTGTCAACCAACGAAATAACAACGAAGCTTTCCTTCGCATCAAAGAACTCCAAGCCTCAAGACTTCCTGGCATCAACCTGAATTCAAGTTTCAACAATTCTGTGTTTAATTCAGACGCCGGCTTCTTGATTCAAAACGAAAGACAAGGCCTCAACTATGGAGGTACCATCACCTTCAATTTGTTTAGTGGACTTACCCTCAATCGACGAATTCAAAGCGCAAAGGTGAATCAGCGCATCCAGGATTATTCTTTGGAGCAGTATGAAATCCAACTAAAGTCAGATATTCAACGTGCTTACAACACCTATGAGAATAACTTAGGGCTACTTTCCATCGAACAGACGAATTACCAAGTGGCCAAGGAGAATTCAGAAATTGCTTTGGAACGATTTCGATTAGGTATTGCCTCCTACCTTGAATTTAGAGATGCGCAAGTCAATCTCCTATCTGCAGAAAATAGACTAATCACCTCTATTTTTCAGATCAAACAACAAGAGATTGAGCTGCTGCGCTTATCGGGAAAGATCTTTTTCACCAGCAGCTTGGACCCCTTTGAGGTCCCTGTGAATTGAAAATTTAAAGAGGCTTCGGCCTCTTTTTTTTGGCTAAAGGAAAATCGCAGAATAAAATTTGGCATAGGCTTTGCCAAGTATACCCAAACTAGCAGCAATGCTGTTCAGAAATGGGAAAAAACAAAGCGGTACTACTTGCTGTAGCAGTAGCATTTTTGATTGCAGGGACGACAATCGGCTACCTCAATAACTGGTTTATCCAGCCCTCAAAACAGGAATTTATTCTGGATAAGGAAGGGATTTTATCCCGTGGTACCTTGCGCGTTGCTGTAGACAACAATTCAAGCAGCTTTTACATCTACCGAGGAAGAAGGATGGGCTATGAATACGAGCTTCTCTTAGATCTTGGTAAGGAATTGGGGGTCCAAATCGAATTTGTGGTGGCTTCCGACATTGATGAAGCCTTTACCAATTTAGAGGAGGGCAAGGTGGATTTGATTGCCATGAACGTGACTCAGAATGCAGAGCGGGAAAGCTTTGTGTCCTTTACCGAATCGCTGGGTACGATCAGTACGGTGCTTGTGGGGAGAGAAAAATTGACATCCTGGGATAGCCTTGGACAAGATACTGTAGTCGTTCGTAAAGGGGCGTTGTACAAGAGCCAACTTGAGCAGGTAAAAGATTCGCTCCGCCTTGAGTTTACGATCCTTGAGGCTCCAGACCACGAAGAAACCTTGCTTGATCGCGTCTATGAGCAGGAACTGCACTGGACCGTTGCAGAAAAAAATGTGGCGCAAACCAACGCCACCTACTACGATGAACTTCAGCTCGGGCTGGAGGTATCCAAAGAGGAGCCAGTGACTTGGGCCCTCCGAAGTACCTCGACCAATTTGCTCCAAGCAGTGAACAGTTGGCTGGTAGCAAAAAAGAAGGTGTTCATTCCGCGTACCTATGCAAGGTATTTTTTGAATTCCAAAAATCAATATGCTCGTGCTACGAGTGCTTATTCCTCACTTGGAGGAAATCAAATTTCCGTTTACGATGAACTTATCCAAGATCATGCACAATCCCTCGGATGGGATTGGCGCCTTCTGGCAGCCTTGGTGTACAAGGAGTCTAGATTTGATACTACAGCCCTTTCCTATGCTGGTGCTCAGGGATTGTTGCAGTTGATGCCGGTGACGCTGGAGCGATTTGGGGTGACCAATCCCAACGATCCGGTAGAGTCTCTGAAAGGAGGCGTGAAGTACCTGCAGTACTTGGATAAATTTTGGTTGGAACGAGTTCCTGAAACCAATGAGCGAATTAAGTTTATTTTAGCCTCCTATACCATCGGGCAAGGGCATGTGGATGATGCCTGGAGGTTGACTTTGAAGTATCGAAAAAATACGCAAAGCTGGCAGGAGGTTTCCAACTTTTTGAACCTAAAAAGCGACCCCAAATACTACCGGGATCCGGTGGTCAAAAGTGGCTATGCCAAAGGGCACATCGCAGTCAAGTATGTCCGCGATGTGCTGGCTTTATTTCAGTCCTACAAGGCCTTGGTGGATCCTTGATCTTAATGCAGTTCAAATAGCCCCTCTATTTCTACAGGGATATTGTCTGGTAAGGAGCCCATTCCTACAGCGGAGCGTACCCCGATGCCCATTTCTTTTCCCCAAACTGCTGCAAAGAGTTCGCTGCAGCCATTCATGACATAAGGGTGTCTTTCAAAAGAGGATACACAGTTGACCATGCCCAGCACCTTGATCACTCGTTTTACTTTGTCCAAAGAGCCAATGGATTCCTTAATCGTAGCCAACATGGCTAGCCCTACTTGTCTTGCTGCAAGTTTGCCCTGCTCGATATCCAGATCTTCACCGATTCTACCAATAATCAAGCTTCCGTCTTGTGTCACGGTTCCATGGCCAGATAGGTAAAGAAAATTACCTACCACCAAGCTGGGCATGTACACGCCTAGAGGCTTTGGTGCTGGAGGGAGGATCAAGCCAAGTTGTGCGAAATTTTGTTCAGGACTAGTCATATAGTATTGCTGTTGGAATTGTGATTCAATTAATGGTATAAATGGTTCTGGGTCTGCTAAAGTATGAATTTTTAGAGGAGTCAATGTCCTTTTTGAACTTAGAGAAACAGATCCAGCAGGAGTACCCCACCCAATCCTGCAACAGCCACCACCGTTTCCATCAGCGTCCAAGAGCGTAGGGTGTCTTTGATGCTCAAGTTGAAGTATTCTTTAAACATCCAAAAGCCTCCATCATTGAAGTGCGAAAACACCAAGCTCCCCGCCCCAATGGAGAGCACCAATAAATTGGGGTCTACGTTTAGTGTCGGTACTAGTGGAGCGATAATCCCTGCTGTAGTTAGGCCGGCCACAGTAGCGGAGCCCACTGCCACACGGATCACAGCCGTAATCAGCCAAGCCAAAATGAGTGGGTGCATGTCCCAGGATTGTATGCCCTCAGCCAGCTCCATGCTCACCCCAGAATCTGTAAAAATCTGTTTCAAAGCACCCGCACCTGCCACAATCAATAGGATCATGGAAATATCCTTTGTGGCAACGGTATAGATGTCCATCAACTGGGTCATGGATTGCTTTCTACGTAGACCTAGGGAATAGGTGGCAAAGCCTACCGAAACCAGCATCACCACACTGGGGTTGGCAAGGAAGTTGAGAAGGGGCCGTAAGGGATCTTCTGCAGCGACTGACATGGAGAGTAGGGTGGTGATCACTAGGAGAACGACTGGAAGTAAGGCGGTAAATACACTGTTGCCGATGCCTGGAAGTTCGGCTTCGGGCTTGGGATCTGCTTGAAATGTTTTTAAGGGAGTTGCCTGAATATTTTTGAGAAAGGGGGCAAGCAAGGGCCCGGCAAGGATGATCGTCGGAATAGCAATAATGCCTCCATAAAGGAGTGTGAGACCCATATTGGCTCCAAACTGACCCACTAAAGCTGCGGGTGAGGGATGCGGAGGAAGAAATCCATGGGTTACGGATAAGGCAGCTAGTAAGGGCAAACCCACATACACCGCAGGCAATTTGTATTGGTAGGACAGGGTGAAGGCCAATGGTACGAGCAGGACAAATCCTACATTGTAAAATAAAGGGATGCCCACGACTAGACCGGTTAAGGCCATGGCCCAGGTGATGTATTTTTCACCAAAGACCCCCATCAAGAAACCCGCAATTCGCTGAGCAG
>JBIIGH010000215.1:0-4153 GCA_044236565.1 Algoriphagus sp.
GCAACTTAAAAACCCAGCCTACGATGTGTATGCCACCTTTACCGTGCAGGAAGAAGTAGGCATTCGCGGAGCCAATGTGGCGGCCCACAGCATCAACCCGGATTTTGGAATTGCACTGGACACCACCATTGCCTTTGACGTGCCTGGAGCTGCTCCTCATGAGAAGGTAACCGAACTCGGAAAGGGGACGGCCATCAAAATCATGGATGCAATGACAATCTGCGATTACCGCATGGTGGCGTTTATGAAGCATGTAGCTACGAAAGAGGCCATCTCCTGGCAGCCGGAACTATTGACAGCTGGAGGAACAGATACCGCAGGCGTGCAGCGCATGGGCAAGCAAGGAGCGATTGCAGGAGCCATCTCCATTCCGACGCGCCACTTGCACCAAGTGATTGAAATGGCACACAAAAGCGATATTGCTGACTCTATCGCCTTGTTGGTAGCCTGCCTCGAGCAATTGGATACCCACGATTGGAGCCATTGAGTACCGAGAAGGGAGGACCTTCTTGGAATTAGGAAATGATTTAATCGAAAAGAACGACTTATGCCGATCCTCTCCTTTATCCTTTATTTCTTGACGCTCGGGATTGCTAGTTTAGGGTTCCATAAAGATGAGCCCCGTCAAGCCACTAGCGATTGGCAAGTGCTTTTCAATGGCAAGGACCTGAACGGCTGGATCCCTAAGATCCACCACCACGAGGTAGGGGATAACTATGCGAACACCTTTCGGGTACAGGATGGGGCCATAGCAGTCAACTACGACGGTTATGGGGAATTTGAAGACCGATTTGGGCACCTATTTTATGAAAAGCCCTTCTCGAGCTTTCACTTGGTTTGGGAATACCGCTTCACAGACCAATTTGTAACAAGTGCTCCCAGCTATACTTACCGCAACTCCGGGGTGATGTTTCACTCCCAGGCTCCAGAAACCATCCTGAAAGAGCAGGATTGGCCGATCTCTGTAGAATACCAGATGCTGGCGCGAGAAAAAGAGGGAGAAGCTCGCCCAACAGGAAACATGTGTTCCCCGGGTACAGATATCGTCTACCAAGGAAAAATTGACCCCCGACACTGCATCGATTCCGCTTCCCCAACCTTCGCTTGGGACGAGTGGGTGAAAGCGGAATTGATTGTTTACGGTGACTCCATCGTCCACCACCTTGTCAACGGAGATACAGTATTGACCTATTCTTTTCCTCAAATCGGGGGAGGGGTAGCCAATCGCTACGACCCAAAGCTAAAAGTAGATGGAACACCCCTGCGTTCAGGTTATATTGGCCTGCAAAGTGAGGGGCAAGGGGTACTTTTTAGAGCTTTAAAAATCCGAGAACTCAAGTAATCTTCCTGCTCCAAGCGCTTCTTGAAGCAGGAAGTTTGAACTCTTATCCCAATTGCGCCAAACTTGCTTCCAAAGCCTTGATTTTGGCTTCGGCATCGGCCTGTTTTTTGCGTTCCATGTCCAACACCTGGGCAGGAGCACCAGCTACAAATCGCTCGTTACTTAATTTTTTGAGAACCCCAGTCAAAAAGCCTTGGGTGTATTCCAATTCCTTGAGGAGGTTGGCTTTTTCTGCCTCCACATCGATGCTGCCACCCATGGGAACAAAGCATTCGTCTCCTTTAATGACAAAACTCATCGCTTGCTCCACCTGCTCCCCAAATTGAAGGGAAGAGAGGTTGGCAAGTTTGACCAAAACGGATTCAAACTGGGTGTAGACTCCCGGGTTTTGGGTTCGGATACTGAGTGCCAGCGCTTCCTTTGGAGACATGCCCTTGGAAGCACGCAAGTTTCTGATTTGCGACACCACTTCAAACACCTGAGCGGCATCTGCCGTGATTTGCGAATCAAAAGGCTTGGATTCCGGCCAGGAAGCAAGAATCAAAGACTCTTCCACGGTGCGTTCTTTGATTTGATGCCAGAGTTCCTCCGAGATGAATGGCATAAAGGGATGAAGGAGCTTCAAAATCTCCTCAAACAATCCCAAGGTCTTGTCGTAGGTCGTCTGATCGATGGGCTGCTGGTATGCAGGTTTGATCATTTCGAGGTACCAGGCGCAGAAGTCGTCCCAAACCAACTTGTAGGTGGCCATCAGGGCATCTGAAATTCGGAATTTGTCGAAATGCTCGTTGATTTCGCTTAGGCTTTGTTGGAATCGTTGCTCAAACCATTCGATACTGGAGGCATTGGCCGAACCATCCAGGTTGGGATCAATTTCCCAGCCTTTGACTAAGCGGAAGGCGTTCCAGATTTTATTCGCAAAATTTCGTCCCTGCTCTACCAATTTGTCGTCGTAAGGAAGGTCATTTCCCGCAGGGGAAGAAAAGAGCATGCCTGTACGGACTCCATCGGCTCCGTACTGCGCGATGAGGTCGAGTGGATCGGGGGAGTTGCCAAGCGACTTGGACATCTTTCGGCCCAGTTTGTCGCGGACAATGCCCGTGAGGTAGACATTTTTGAAAGGCTTCTCTCCAAGGTATTCGTAGCCAGCGATGATCATGCGCGCCACCCAAAAGAATAAAATCTCTGGAGCCGTCACCAGATCGTTGGTCGGGTAGTAGTAGCTGAGTTCTTTGTTGGGCTTGCCTGTGGTGAACACTTCAGTATCAAATACAGAAATAGGCCAGAGCCAAGAGCTAAACCAGGTGTCGAGCACGTCCTCGTCCTGACGTAGATCCGTCAAACTGTATTGGGTGCCGAACTGGGTATTTGCTTGTGCCAAGGCCTCTTCGGTAGTTTTGGCAACTACATATTCTCCATTGGGGAGGTAATAGGCGGGTATGCGGTGTCCCCACCAAAGTTGACGGGAAATACACCAGTCGCGCACATTTTCCATCCACACCCGGTACATGTTTTTGAATTTGGGTGGGTGGAGTTGGATGACATCGTCCATGACTGACTTGAAGGCAGGCTGGGTGATTTCATCCATCTTGAGGAACCATTGCATGGAAAGCTTCGGCTCGATTACGGCATCACTGCGTTCGGAGTGGCCGACATTGGAGCGGTACTCGTCGACTTTTTGCAGGTGGCCTGCCTCGTCCAGCAACTTGCCAATTTTCTTTCTAGCGACAAAGCGATCTTCTCCTACGAGCAACTGTGCTTTGGCATTGAGGGTACCGTCGTCATTGAGGATATCGATGACCTCTAGCTTATGCTTGAGGCCAAGTTCGTAGTCGTTGAGGTCGTGTGCTGGAGTCACCTTGAGGCATCCTGTACCAAACTCCATGTCCACGTAACTGTCTTCGATAATCGGTATGCTTCGGTTGATCAGGGGGATGATTGCTCGCTTGCCCTTCAGGTGGGTAAATCTCTTGTCTTCTGGATTGATGCAAATCGCCACATCGGCCATGATCGTTTCAGGGCGTGTAGTGGCGATAGTCAAGAATTCATTGGGGCTGCCTTCGATGGCATAGTTGATGAAATACAACTTCGAAGCAACCTCCTTCATGATCACCTCGTCGTCGGAAAGGGCGGTTTGGCCCTTTGGATCCCAGTTGACCATGCGGATGCCGCGGTAGATCTTGCCCTTCTTGTGGAGGTCTACGAATACCGAAAGCACGGCATTGCTGAGTCCTGGATCCATGGTGAAGGCAGTTCGATCCCAGTCACAGGAAGCCCCCAGTTTTTTCAATTGTTCGAGGATAATTCCTCCGTATTTTTCTTTCCAGTCCCAAGCATGGGTCAAGAATTCTTCTCGGGTAAGATCCTTTTTATCAATACCTTGTTCCTTGAGGAGCTGCACTACCTTGGTTTCGGTAGCGATAGAGGCATGATCCGTACCAGGAACCCAGCAGGCGTTTTTGCCTTGCATTCGGGCACGTCGGATGAGGACGTCTTGTATGGTATTGTTGAGCATGTGCCCCATGTGGAGCACGCCGGTGACGTTAGGAGGAGGGATGACGATGGTGTAGGGCTCCTTGTTTGGATCTACGCTGGAGGAAAACAACTTGTGTTCCATCCAGTACGCATACCATTTGGCCTCGGCAGCTGCCGGTTCGTATTTGCTGGCAATAGACATAGGTACTAGTTTCTTGGAGCTGCAAAAATAGCAGAAAAAAAATTGAGGGAAGGAGGGTAGCGGAAAAAAGGGGGCTTTCCCAAAACTCTAGCATAAAAAAAGCCGGACTATTGTCCGGCTTTTTTTTGTGAGTG
>JBIIGH010000216.1:0-4138 GCA_044236565.1 Algoriphagus sp.
CTCCCTTGATCGTGATCACAGGACAGGGGGCATTCCGTACAATTTTTTCGGTGGTACTTCCAATCCAAAATTCCTCCCATCCTGAGGTTCCTGAGGAACCCATGACTACAAGATCTGGCTTTTTTTCCGAGATGGTTGTTGATATTTCTCGAAACACATTTCCTACCTGAACCTCTGTATCCAATCGGTAGTTTGGGGATGAATACTTGTTTTGGACCTGGTCCAACTCTTTTTTTCGTTGTTCGAGGAGCTCCCGAAAATAAACTTGATTTTGGTAATCGGATAGAGGATCAATTCCTCCTCCAATGGTACCTGCATTCGTATTGAGGGGGAGATCGACTACGTGAATAAGGCTGATATGAAGTTTGGAGTAGGTTGCAGATAGCTTCGTGGCAAAGTCAAGTGCATGGACAGCCATTTTTGAAAAATCGTAAGGAACGAGGATATGGATCATGAGTTCTAGCGTTTATTCAGTCAATGTAACTGGAATAGGAGGGCTAGAATATGACTTTTGTCAGCTTCTTATAGAATCAAGCCAAACCCAAAAAGTAGCGTCCAAATTAAGGTGCTAAGGGCCATTTTCTTAAGGAATGGATCTGTTTCAGCAGCAGTAGTTGCAGACTGAATTCCTTGGCTTATTTGGATCATCCAAGGCAGCATTAAAAATGCTAAAAGTGGGGTATACGTTTGATTGAGCAATACGAAATAGAGTAAACTAACATTACCAAGTAGGATTAACGCCCAATGGTAACGGATTGCATTCATGCGCCCAATGCGTACAGGAATCGATAATTTCCCAGCGAGTCGATCTGAGTCAATATCTCGGATGTTATTGATGTTGAGCACAGCTGTACTAAAGCATCCCAAAGAAAAGGCAATCAACAGGATAAAAGGCTTGGCTTCTAAGGCATGGAGAAAGTAAGTTCCTGTAACTCCTACAATTCCGAAAAAGCCAAAAACAAAAATATCTCCCAATCCAGCATATCCATAGGGGTTTTTGCCGGAGGTGTAGCGGATTGCTGCCCAGATTGCTGCTAAACCTAAGGCAAGAAAGCCTAAGAAATAATTCCAGTCCGGTAGCGCAAGGTAAATGAGGAGGATCCCTGTGCCTAGTGATAAGGCTCCAAAAAGGACCATGGCACGTTTCATTTCTTGTAGGGAAATTAGGCCAGACTGTACTGCTCGGATAGGGCCTTTTCGTTCCGAAGAATCCGCCCCATGAATGCTATCCCCGTAATCATTTGCGAGGTTGGAGAGTATTTGAAGAAAAATAGTGGTCAAAGAAGCCAATAGCAACACCTCCCAACGGAAGCTTCCTTGCCATTGGGCCAAAAAAGAGCCCGCAAAAATACTTGCTAGGGCCAGGGGTAAGGTACGAAGCCTGACTGCATGCAGCCAGGCTTCTTTTTTTGATTGAATGCTTCTTTTCAAGGAAAAAGGGTAATCAGGACTTGATAAGGCTTAAAATTTCCTCGTCCATAGGTTTTACGGAAGAGGGGAAAAACTTCACCAGCTCTCCTTTTTCATTGATTAGGTACTTGCAAAAGTTCCAGCTTGGCTCTTGGTTATTCCATCCATTGAGGCTGGCATCTGACAGCCAACGGTAGAGGGGATGCTTGTCAAAACCTTTCACGGATACTTTTTCAAACATTGGGAAGGTTACGCCAAACTCGGTGGAGCAAAACTCTTTGATTTCTTCGTTGGTGCCTGGCTCCTGACCACCAAAATTGTTGGCTGGGAAGCCAAGAATCAAAATATCCTCGCCGTACTGCGTATACAATTCTTGGAGCTGGGCATACTGCTTGGTATAGCCACACTTAGAAGCCACATTTACCAAAAGCAGTTTTTTGCCTTTAAATGATGCGAAATCTACTTCCTGACCATTGATGTCTTTGACTTTGAAATCATAAAATGAACTTTCCATAGTTTGGTCGTATGCTGGGTGGAAACTAGCTGTATCTGTTGGTCGATCTAGAGTCGTACCACATGCCAATAAGGCTACACTGAGGGAAATTAGGACTGTTTTCATAATTACATTCGTTCAGGAACTTGTATACCTATCAAACTCATTCCTCTTTTGATTGTTTTGGCTGTTTGCAAAGAAAGCGCTACCCGAAAGGATTGGAGTTGGCTGTCTTTCTCATGGAATATAGGTAGCTCGGCATAGAATCTATTGTATTCTTTGGCGAGATCAAAGAGGTACTGCGCTAGAATGGCTGGGGAATATTCCTCGGCAGCCATCTTTATTTTCCGTTCAAAATCAT
This sequence comes from Algoriphagus sp., assembly GCA_044236565.1. Classification (GTDB taxonomy): domain Bacteria; phylum Bacteroidota; class Bacteroidia; order Cytophagales; family Cyclobacteriaceae; genus Algoriphagus. The sequence continues at coordinate 2,265 of JBIIGH010000216.1, forward strand.
TCAAGAGTTGAATCAAAGCGGATTCCGTCTCGGCAAGCTCGCTCAGGTTTGCAAAACTATCCGCAGAAAGTTCGACCCCAATTTGTTCGGCTTTTCTTAAAATCGCCGCAATTCGAGCATGGGAATATTGAATAAATGGACCTGTGTTGCCTTGGAATTCAATGGATTCCTGGGGGTTAAAAAGCATTCGCTTCTTTGGATCCACCTTCAACAAGAAGTACTTGAGGGCACCCATTCCCAGCATTTCATACAATTCGATGGCCTGAGCTTCCGTAAATCCTTCGATTTTACCCAGCTCCTTGGTGTGGTGTGCTGCAGTAGCTACCATTTCCTCCATCAATTCATCTGCATCCACTACCGTTCCTTCTCTGGACTTCATTTTGCCAGTGGGAAGGTCTACCATGCCATAGGAGAGGTGGTACAGGCCAGGCCCATAGGAACGGCCTAGTTTCCGCATGATTTTGAACAAGACATCAAAGTGGTAATCTTGCTCATTTCCAACTACATATACAGATTTGTTGATCTGGTAATCCTGGTATTTTAGATCGGCAGTTCCCATGTCTTGGGTGATATATACCGAGGTGCCATCTCCTCGCAATACGAGTTTCTCGTCTAGTCCCTCGTCAGTCAGGTCTACCCAAACCGAGCCATTCTCCTTTTTGAAAAACACCCCTTTGGAAAGGCCTTCTTCTACGATATCCTTGCCAAGTAGGTAGGTATTGGATTCGTAATAGGTGACATCAAAGTCAACGCCCATCCGCTTGTAGGTAGCTTCAAAGCCTGCATATACCCAGCCGTTCATTTTGCTCCAAAGCCCGATCACTTCTGGATCTTGATCTTCCCATTTGCGGAGCATTTCTTGTGCTTCGAGTAGGAGAGGAGCATTTTTCTTGGCATCCTCTTCGGATTGTCCCCCCTCCATCAACCCTTTTTGCTGGGCCTTGTAGTGGCTGTCAAATAACACATAATACTTACCTGCCAAGTGATCTCCTTTGAGTCCTGACGAGGTTGGTGTTTCGCCATTCCCAAAGTGCTGGTAAGCCACCATGGACTTGCAGATGTGGATGCCTCGGTCATTGACTAGATTGGCTTTCACTACCTCGTATCCAGAAGCTTTAAGTAACTCAGCAACGGAGTAACCTAGAAAATTATTTCTCAAATGACCTAGGTGGAGCGGTTTGTTGGTATTGGGGGAAGAATACTCCACCATTACTTTCTGACCGTTACTTGGAAGTTGACCAAAGCTAGGAGAGGAATAAACCTGTTTGAATAGGGTGATCCATTCTTCTTGAGCAACTACCAAATTCAAAAATCCTTTGACCACATTGAAATCTTTCACCGCGGGCACCTGTGCTTTTAGGTAGGTACCAAGTTGAGTAGCAGTAGCTTCAGGGCTCAGTTTCGACTGCTTCAAAAATGGAAAGACAACGAAGGTATAGCTGCCTTCAAATTCTTTTTTGGTGGGAGCCAAGCTGAGCTGTTCCAAAGGAATAGACGCTTGAAAGCAAGAAGCAAAAGCATCTTGGATGCCCTTGAGGATGGAATCTTGAAAATTCATGGTATCGAGGTTTACCCAGAGAAAGTTTGTTCGCTATCCTGCTCTAAATCCACTGGACTAGCATCCTTTAGCTACGGTGCAACAAATTTAAGACGGCTTCTTGTAATATGTGGCACCACTGTTCATAATAACAAAAAAAAGTCTGAGCTGCTGTGTTTCACAAAATCTATAAATTAGGATCAAAAGGGTCCTAATTGAGAATTAAAAGTGATTCACCAATGATTTTGTAGTAATCTCCAACACTTCGAATGCAATTTCTGCCATGGTATTTTCACTGTCGAGGGTTGGGTTGACTTCCACGATCTCCCAGCAACAA
>JBIIGH010000217.1:0-4134 GCA_044236565.1 Algoriphagus sp.
GTCCGTTTCATAGGTCAACCTTAACTTTTCTTTAGGAATTACTAAGCCTTGATTATCAGGAAAATAATGATTCATAAAATAGAGCAACAAATCTCGCCCTTCCCGATTGTAATGCGGGTACATGGTCACCTTCCCAAACAAGTATTTGATGTTGGGATTTAGTAGCACCACAGCTCCCAAACCATCCCAAAGGTTGTCCAAACTAAACATCCCTTTGCGGTTGTCCAAACTAGGTTGGTAGCTAGGTTGAACGAAAGATCTCCCCAACTCTAGGGTAAAAGGCAGGTAGTCTTGGATAAATTTTGGAGAAAAATCAAACAAATGGGAAGTGGAAAGTTGAATTTCCCCATCGGGTCCAAGAGCATCCTTGCAACAAATGAGGCGGTACCCAGCCACAATTTGTTCATCCTCCTCATTCCAGGTGACCAGCTGCTGGTAGCAAGTTTCACTTGTATCGTTCTCATCCAGGTCCATCTCCAACCCTGTCCCCCCTCCTGCAGCTCGAAAGGTCAACTCCCGAAGTCTACCTATTTCCCGCACCACATTTGGCGCATTGTGGTAATTGACTAGGTAAACTACATTATCTCCATTGTTGGTGTAGCGAAGAAAACGTGCTGGGCTTAGCTCTGCTTTCAGGAGTTCACGATCTACTGGCGGAATAAGTTCAGCAGCCTTAGTCATTCGATTTTCCAAGTTCATACACTTTCGATTTCATCTCATCCGCCCACTCGGCGTCAGATTTGCTGCTGTCAAAATAGGTATAGGGCACAGGCTTTCCAAGCGTGAAGTGAATTTTGCCTTTCCGCTGCTTGTACATTTCATCCACCAGCCAAAACATTTCCAGGTTAACCTTTAGGCCTATCTTCTTCCTAAAGTTGCTCAGATTGTAAAAAAATGGAGAATTTCTTCCAGAGATATGGGTAGGAATGACATCCAAATTGTATTGTTTGGCTTTCGCAACAAAGCTTTTTTTCCAGAGTAAGTCTTTTATTCCCTCCTCTTGCTTACGAGAAACCAGTCCCGCAGGAAAAATCAATACCACATAGCCCTGAGCGTAAACTTCCTCAATTCGCTGGTTGGCAGCCGCTGAATTTTTTCCAAACTTATTGACGGGCACAAAGAGGGGTTCGAAGTTATTGAAGGTCATCAACAAGTCATTCACTAGAATGCGCACATCGGGACGAATTTTGCCGATTGCCTGTACAAAAGCAATCCCATCCATCCCCCCAAGTGGATGATTGGATGCGAGGATCACTCCCCCAGTTTTTGGAATATTTTCTGCGCCACTTACCGTAACATCCATCTCAAATTCCTGGATCAGTGCATTGGCGAAGTCCCAACCCTTTTTGTTGAGGTGCTTATTCAAGACCGAATTCAGCCATTCTTCGTGCGTCACCCGCTTCACATAGCGAAGCAAAAATCCAGGCATCCACTTCAAAAGCGCAGGGTTTTTTAGGGCAATGGCCTTTTCTATATCAATAAATTTCTGAGACATACAGGTACAAAAGAGCGAACAATTGATAACCTCCTTGTGGGTGACAAACTGAGGCAACAACTCAAAAATAGAAAAAATATAGCTTCCAAAGGTGTTCTTAAAAATAGGTTTTCTAGCTTCCTGAAAACCAAGTACCTTGGTAGGTAGTAATCCTCCAAAAAAGCCATGAATCTAGTCCTTACAGGCAGTACCTCCGGTATCGGATGGGAAACCCTCCTCGCCCTGCTCCCACACTTCGACCGCGTATTTCTTCCCGTACGGAATCAGTCCAAAGCAGAGAAGCTCATCCAGTCCCTGCAGGGAAAAGAAAAAATAGTCTTGATCCCCATGGACCTAAGCCTGATGGCAGAGGTAAAAAAAGGTGCGGCATCCCTACTGAGTCAATGCGATGAAATCCATGTACTCATCAACAACGCTGGAGGCATGTACCCTGGAGGAAAGCGAAGTGAAGAAGGAATTGACCTGAGCTTTGCAACCAACCACCTGGGACATTTTCTGCTGGTTCAGGAACTCCTACCCGCCTTGCTCAAAGGAAAAGCTCGGATCATTCAAGTGAGCTCTGAAGCACACCGCATTGCTAGCCATCCTGGAAAGGATTTCTCCTTGAGAAAACCCAGCAATACGGTAGCAGCATATGCTAAAGTAAAGCTTTACAATATTTTGTTAACCAATGAATTAAAATCAAGATATGAAAGTGAAGGATTAACTGCATACTCCCTGCATCCTGGGGCGGTACGGACAGCCTTTGGTTCGGAAGCTTCGACCTGGGCCAAGGGGGTAATTGCCTTTACCAAACTCTTTTTTATCTCTCCCAAGGCGGGAGCTGCCACCACCATTTTCTTGGCTACTGCTCCGGAGAAATCCCTCAAAAATGGAGGCTATTATGTGCGGCAAAAATTGAACTATTCCTCCTCACTAGCCCACGATGAAAAGCTCAGCCAGGAGCTCTGGAATTTTAGCCTACAGGAACTTCAAAAACTAGGCTTAGGCTAATCCAACGTCAAACAAGATCAGCATACCTGCAGACCGAAGGAATTCTTTAGTTTTGTACTCATGAAAGACACGATCCTCTCCCTTTGCCCTGGCCCCTGGACTGACTACGAGCTGATTGATACAGGTGGCTTCGAAAAGCTGGAGCGCTTTGGTAAGTTTATCCTTAGCCGACCTGAGCCTCAGGCAATTTGGGACAAGTCACTTCCCGAAGCGGAATGGAAAAAGCTAGCGCACGCACATTTTGCGAAGGAAAAAAATAACCCCGAAAAAGGGCAATGGCAGCAACTGAAACCTATGCCTGCCCATTGGCAGTTGCCTTATGAGAATGCAGATGGACTCAAATTGACCCTCAATCTCTCCCAAACCTCTTTCAAGCACATTGGTGTATTTCCAGAGCAAGCAGTCAACTGGGATTATTTGTACCGCAAGTTGAAGGCATTTCCTCAGCCCAAACCCAAAGTCCTTAACCTATTTGGCTACACTGGAGCGGCTAGTGTGGCCGCAAGAGCTGCCGGTGCAGAGGTATCGCACCTGGATTCGGTGAAGCAGGTGGTCACTTGGACCAAGCACAACATGGAGTCCTCTGGCCTTGATGGCATCCGCTGGATCGTGGACGATGCCATGAAATTTATCAAACGCGAAGCGCGCAGAGGGAATGTGTACCAGGCCATCATTCTAGATCCTCCCGCCTACGGAAGAGGTCCTGAGGGGGAAAAATGGATCCTGGAAGAGCAGATTAATGAGCTTCTAAAGACTTGCAAGGAAATTCTGGACCCCAAAGACCACCTCCTACTGCTCAACATGTATTCCTTGAGTTTCTCCTCGATCATCGCCGCCAACCTGATTCAATCCAACTTTGGAGCAGTGAAGCATGCCGAGCATGGGGAACTTTACCTGCAAGAAACGCAAGGAAAAAAACTTCCTCTCGGAATTTTCTACCGGTTTTCAAGTTTTTGACCCAAATTCAAAAATGAATAACCGCAACCTATTTTTAGCTCATTTGGCGCAAACCACGGATTTTCCGCTCGCCATCGAGGTGGTCAAAGCCGAAGGGGTCTACCTCTACGGTCCCAATGGAGAGCGCTACCTAGACCTGATCTCGGGCATAGGTGTGAGCAACGTAGGCCACCGCCACCCCAAAGTCACCGCAGCGATCCACCAGCAAGTAGACACCTACCTCCACCTGATGGTCTATGGGGAATACATCCAATCGCCACAGACGTTATTGGCAAAAGCCTTGGTGGACACCCTCCCTCCTTCGCTAGACAATGTCTATCTAGTCAATAGCGGTTCGGAAGCCATCGAAGGCGCACTCAAACTCGCCAAGCGCTACACCAACCGCCGAGAGCTCATCTCTTGCACCGATGCCTACCATGGCAGCAGCCACGGAGCTTTGAGTGTGGGAGGAAATGAACTCTTTAAGCGGGCTTACCGTCCACTCCTCCCAGGGACCTCTCAAATCTTTTATGGGAGCTTTTCCGATTTGGAGAAAATCACCAGCGAAACCGCAGCGGTGGTCATCGAGACGATCCAAGGCGAGGCAGGTATCCGCGTGGCCTGTACGGCCTATTTCCAAGCGCTTAGAGCTCGCTGTACTGAAGTAGGCGCCTTACTTATCCTGGATGAGGTTCAAGCTGGATTTGGGA
>JBIIGH010000218.1:0-4118 GCA_044236565.1 Algoriphagus sp.
AAATCGCCCGCGAGGTCATCAACAAGATCGGTTACACCAAGAGCGAATACATGTTTGAAGGCAACTCCTGTGGAGTGCTTTCAGCCATCCACGAGCAGTCTGCTGATATCAACCAGGGTGTAGAACGCAAGAACCCAGAGGAGCAGGGTGCGGGTGACCAAGGGATGATGTTTGGCTATGCCACCAACGAGACGGATAACTACATGCCCTTGGCATTGGACCTTTCTCACCGCATCTTGCTTGAACTAGCGGAATTGCGCAGAGAGAACAAGGACATGCCGTACTTGCGTCCTGACTCCAAGTCTCAAGTGACCATCGAATACTCTGACGACAACGTGCCGCAGCGCATCGATGCGATTGTGGTATCTACTCAGCACGATGACTTTGACGAAGAGGCAACAATGCTTGCCAAAATCAAAGCCGATATCATCAACATTTTGATCCCACGCGTGAAGGCCAAGTTGAAGCCTTCGCTTCAAAAACTATTTACGGACCAGATCACCTACCACATCAACCCAACGGGCAAGTTTGTGATCGGTGGACCACACGGTGATACCGGACTTACCGGAAGAAAAATCATCGTTGATACCTACGGGGGCAAGGGTGCTCACGGAGGAGGAGCTTTCTCTGGCAAAGATCCATCCAAAGTAGACCGTTCGGCTGCGTATGCGACGCGCCACATTGCCAAAAACATGGTAGCCGCGGGAGTAGCTGACGAGATCCTAGTTCAGGTATCCTATGCGATTGGTGTAGCCAAGCCGATGGGCATCTACATCAACACCTACGGCACCGCCAAGGTGAATATGAGTGATGGAGAGATTGCCAAGAAGGTAGAAGACCTCTTCGACATGCGTCCGTACGCCATCGAGCAGCGCTTGAAATTGCGTACGCCGATTTACCTAGAAACAGCCGCTTACGGCCACATGGGTAGAGAGAGCGTAGTGGTGGAGAAGACCTTCACTTCCCCTTACCGCCAAGCGATTACTCAGAAGGTAGAATTGTTTACCTGGGAGAAGTTGGATTATGTAGAGAAGGTGAAGCAGGCCTTTGGAATCTAAGAACTAGATCAGCCCATAAAAAAACGGTGTAAGCGAAAGCTTGCACCGTTTTTTGGTTTTAGGGAGCTGCTCGTGATTTGCAATCACGAGCTTCTATCCTTGAGGCCCCGGGCTTCACCCGGGGTTATTAATCTTACGCTCCTATGGAGCTAGGAAATTCTGCCAGTAGATTAAGATGTTTTGTATTAGAATTAAACTAACATATCTAATTCTTTGCGCCTTGCGCCTCTTTGCGAGACTAATTAATTACGCTCGGTCTCCTGCGGAAACTAGAGCTTCCCTACCGCTGGAGCATCAACCAGCCCCGAGGATCTACTTCGGGGGTAGTGGTACTCGAGATCAGGGTTGGGGTTTTTCCAAGGGGGTACTTTTTGATTCCTGTGGAGGTGTTGACTTCCACTGGAAGCTCAAAATCAATCCCCTCCAAGGATACCAGAAACTGATCTTTCCCTTTCTTTTTTACCTTGACTTCAGGCAGTCTTGTCGTCTTAAGGTAGAGCTCAAAAAAGCCTTCCAGATTTTGACCCGTGAACTGCTGGATAAAGTCAGTAAAATCTTGGGTGGTCACGAGATTCAAGTAGGTAAACTGTTCCGCTTCAGCAAAAGCCGTTATTGCTGGGAAAAAGAGTTCATCCCCCAATACCCCTCGAAGTGAATGGATGACCATGGCTCCTTTGGTATAGATTTCGGGATGGTAAGCCGTCTTTTCGGTGGAGTTGGGAGGACTGACCACAGGCTTTGCGTGAGGGATGTCCCGTGATTCGGTAGTTGCTTTTTCAAAATAGGATTCCGAACCTCCATGCTCCCAGTAGAACAACCAGTCCCCGTAAGCGGTAAGGCCCTCGTGAATCCACATGTCGGCCCAGTCACCCACAGAGACCTTGTTGCCAAACCATTCGTGGCCCAGTTCGTGGTGGAGCAGCCAGTCGTACTTGACTTTTCCCATGGTCACAAATTGAAAGTTATTCCCGTAGGCATTGATGGTTTGGTGTTCCATGCCTAGGTAGGGAGTTTCAACGACCGCGATTTTATCCTCCGGAAAAGGATAGGCACCAAAGTATTTTTCATGCGTTTGGGCACTTACCCGAAGTACTTCGAGCAGTTCCTTGGCCTTGGATTTGTTGTCTTGGAGCACCCAAACTGCCATTGGAACAACTGCTCCGGAGATGGATTGGAATTGGGTTTCCGCTTTTTCAAAAACGCCTAAGGTAAAGTTGATGTTGTAATTGTTGATCGGGTAGTTCGTTTCCCAGTGGTAGCGCACTTTTTGACCCTGATCTTGGGTTTGGATCAAGCGTCCGTTGGAAGCGACGAAATAGGGTTTGGGTACCGTGAACAGCAAGTCCACACCCACCTGCGGTTCACTTGAGGGGTGATCTAGGGCGGGCATAAAAAGCTTTGCTCCTTCACCCTGGCAAGACAATCCCATCCAATGCCTGCCCATCTGGTCTTTTTCCCAGGTAAACCCACCTGTCCAAGGAGGATTCTGCGCTATCGGGGTCGGCCCCTCGTAGAAAATCTGAACCTGATTGCAGGTGCAGTCTATGGGTAAGATGTCCAGAAGGTCGTTTTGATGGGTAAAAGCAACTTCTTTTCCATCCATGAGTACTTTAGTTACTCGGTATTGGTCAATCAATTGAAACCGCAGCGTATCGAGCTTTTCATTGGCCGAAAACGTGATGGTAGACTGTCCAGCTATGGACTGCGTTTCTGGAAAAATTTCCAGTTCAAGGCGGTACCGCTGAATTTGAAACTTGGCTTGGAGGGGATCTACTGGCCCACCCCAGTCCCAAGTTTGGGCTTGAATCAAGTGAACTACAAAAAGGAGCGGGAGGATTAAGAGTAATTTTTTCATAAGGAGCAATCCAATTGACGAATTGAATATAGGCAACAAGGCCTAAAAAAAACCGCTCCAGAAGTTTAATCTTGGAGCGGTTGAGATTTAGTCTTCGGCGTAGTTGAAGGCATCTACCTGTTCCTTGATCCAGTCCTGGTATTTGCCACGGAGAAACTCTGCCCATTCTTCCTTGTATTTGGAGCCATCCAGCAGAAATCGGAAAGCCGTGGTAGCCTTGGGATTGCTTAAGGCGCTAACCAAGTCTTCTGCTAGCGTGCGTTCTTTTACCCTGCGATCCACAAAATCCTGCATGAGCTGGTGCTCTTGGGACGGTTCTAGCCTGGTAAACTCTGCAAAATTGTCTGGTTGATCCTCGATTTCGTCGAGGATATCTTCCTCCTCCGGGGTTAGGTCGTAATTGAAGTGATCTTCATCGTCTGGCATGTGATGGATTTTCTTCTTGTCAACCTGATAGAAGCACACATTGCCTTTAAGTAATTGGGTAGCGATTAGATCTACCTCTTTTTCAGTAAGCGAAAGCATGGATGGAGTTCAAATATTTTAAATTACGACAGTTCGAAAGTTCAACAAATTGTTTTAAAAAACGCAAGTTCTACCAAAAAAAATAAGCCTAAAACCCTTGATTAATAATTCTTTCTACCGTTTTGGGGTCTATTTCATGCCCTCCGGAAAAAGTAAGCAGTTTTAGCGGCTTGCCTAGTTCCAAAAGAAGCTCCTCTTGTCGTTTCCTACTTTCCTCAGTGATTAATTCATCTTCCAGTCCGTGGACAAGGATTACCTCAGTCGAAGCAAATTTTTCTTTCGCCACTTCCAGCACAAGGTCATGCGCAAACCCTCCGCCCCAAAGCACAAGGGAATCAAGGCTACCTTCCCATTGGCTAGCCCAGCGGGTTGCGGTTGCTGCCCCTTGTGAAAATCCTAGGAGGTGAATGCGTGGTACTTGTTCGAAGGCGGAAAGGACCTCTTCCATCATCCGATTTAGGTACTTATGGTTGTTGGCAATGGCAGTTTCCCGCTGGTAGCTCGTCATCCAATTGGCTCCCACCCGTCCTTGAAAGTCCTTGAGGTAGGAGTGATTGGTGCCTTCAGGAGCGATCATTAGCCTGTTTTCTGAAGCATGAGGAAGAAACTTCCGGATAAAAAATTCTGCCAATTGCCCATAGCCATGGAGGACAATCCAAACTTCTTGTTCCTTTCCGGTC